>NZ_NRHC01000060.1 GCF_003585885.1 Psittacicella hinzii
ACTTAGGTAACGGTACTAACGTAACTGCTGCAGATAACGTAACAATTACGTCACCAAATGGTTCTACAAATATTGAAGGTACAAATATCACTGCAAATGTGGCAATTGATATCAGCGGTAAAGAGATCAATATGAATAACTCTAACCTATCAGCTGGTAACATCCACACTAACGCAACTGATGGTAACTCAACAATTACCAACAATAACTTCGATACAGTGAACTTAACGGTTGACGCTAATGGTTCGAATACCTTTACAGGTAACAACCTGAACATTTCAGGTAACGTATCTCTAACAGGTGAACCAACTGACTTCAGTAGAAATACTGGTACAATTGAAACTAACCCAATTGTGAACGGTGATGAAGTTAGAACTAGAACTGTTAAGAATGATAACCCTGGCTTAACGATTAACAATGCTTCAGCTGATGTTGCTGATGACATCGTAATTGATCTAAACCTAGATGACTGGTTAGAAGACGAAGCTTCTGATGAAATCCAACGTTCTGGTTTCGCGGATGTAGAAGTACACGATACTCCGCTACCAACAGGTGAAGCGACTTCAGTTTCAGCGCAAAACGTTCAATTATCTACATGTTATGTAACAATTGATAATGTTTACGTGAAATACGGTGTAACTGAGTCAGATATGCAGAACCTAACTACTCTAGAGATTATCGAGAAATACGGAATCAACGGAGCAGATCGTGAGGCATTCACTCAAGCTTGTGAACTAGTTCCAGGTTACCAAAGAACTACATTACCTCGTCACAGTGGTAAAAAAGCTAAGTAGTTCTTGAGACTAACAAGTTCATAGTGTGTAAGTTCAAGTTAAGTTGAAATTACCATTTATACAAAATAAAGGCGGGCTTTATAGCCTGCCTTTATTTTTGGGTAAAATTAACCCCACGTAAAAATAGAAGAGATACTGCTGATACTGATGGTGCTGCTGATACTGCTGATACTGATGGGGCTGATGGGATTCTGGAGCAAGATTCGCTGAAGGTTGCAAGAATTGCTCCCTTGGGTATTGTTACAAAATTCTTTCTCTTGGTGGGAATTCTCTTGAGTAAAATTCTTTCTCTTGGAAAGTAATTCTATTGCACTAGTCCCTAATGTGAATTTTCTTTGCTTTCTTGCTAAGAAAAACTATAGTAATTTTCTCTTTTTTAGTATAATTAAGGGGTAAAAATGAGAGTGGTGAATAAGAATTTACTAGGGACTAGCAAAGCTTGAGAAAGCTCGCTAAAAATGAGGTAATACCTCTGCAGTGGATTATCTTTACAGGGAGATTAAACTAATTTGGAAGAGATAGTTGATTTCCTAGTGCTAACAAGTTTATTAAACTTAAACAGCTGTGTAAAACTACTCTCAACAAATTAGAGTTTATATTAGAACATTGAGGCTATTTAGTATGGCAATTGTACATATCGGTTTATCATGTTACGATCAATTTTTCTTTGTAGAGCGTACTCCTGCTGAGAACGTAAAAACTTTCTCAACGCAATTTTTAGAATCAGGTGGTGGTCCTGCAGGTAACGCTGCTTATGTAACAGGTAAATGGAAAACGCCAACCTACATTTTAACAACATTAAAAGACGACATTTATGGTCGCAAGATTAATCAAGAGCATAATGATATTGGTGTAGATACTAGCTACGTGATTATGAACGATAATCAAGTATCTCCTTTATCAGCTGTTTGGGTAAGTGCAGAAACAGCTGCTCGTACTATTGTTACTCATAAAAACAATGGTGACAAAGTTTTAAATACAGAAGATTATGAGCTGTTAAATCAGTTAGCAGATAAATTAAATGCACAAGATGAACAACACATTATTCTTCTTGATGGTCATGAATTAGAAATCAGTAAATACTTTATTCCACGTGTAAAAAATAAAGTAGTTGTAATTGACGCTGATGCAGTGCGTGAACCAGTTATTGAATTATTAAAACACGTAGATTACTGTGTAGCTTCAGAAGAGTTTGCCCAAAAACTAATCAATGAAGATGATTTACACATTGGTAACTTTGCTCGTGCTTTAGAAGAAATGCAAAGACTATGTGCTCCAGGTAACAAACCAGTAATCACTTTAGGTGAGCGAGGTGGTGTTTACCTAGAAGATGGTTTAATGCACGCTTACCCTGCGTATGATGTGCGCGCAGTAGATACTACTGGTGCGGGTGACATTTTCCACGGTGCATTCTGCTATGGGGTAGCGCAAGGTTGGGACTTAACTAAGATTGTTCGTGTTGCTGCTTTAACTTCTGCAATCAAGATCCAAAAACAAGGTGTGCGTAATGCAATTCCTGAAATTGAAGATGTTCTTGATGCTTACAACAGAAAATTAATCCCAGTTAAAGCATTAGATACAATTAACTAATTGTTAATCTAACTAATTTGTTAATCATTAAAAAAGTGGTAGGTGTAATAACCTACCACTTTTTGCGTTCTAGCAACAATCAGTTGCTAAGTTGCTAAGTTGCTGTGTAGCTAAGTAGCTGTAGCAATCCAAGATAAACGCTAGTTTGCTATTTTTCTCATTGCTATGAAGTCAAGTTATTTGGCTAGTTGTTGTGCTTACCTATGAAGTAAAAAATGATCGTAAATTTTCATTTTTCTTATAAAGCTCATCTATAGTGTGATACGTGCAACAAAAGCAGAAAAAAGTTTATATCTTTGTTATTTCTTCATCTTTTTCTTCATATAATAAGAATAGTCAAAAATAAATTAGCGGAGTTAGCGCCAGAGCTAGATTTTATCGTGTTTTTGTTGGCTTTTATTCCGAGCTAGTTGAAGTTTTGCCTAATAAAAATTTTACTTAGGTTGGTTGTAATTAATCAACTAACCGAGATATAACTTGCGGGAAGTAGCTATACTTGCCCCATTTAATTTACATTTGCGTAACAATGAATTTCTAAAGGGGTAATCTATGGCCATTATAAGTATCGGTTTAGCATGTCAAGATGAGTTTTTCTTTGTAGAAAAGATCATAGAAGAAGATGAAAGGACTTACGCTCATACTTTCTTTGCAAGTGGCGGAGGCTGTGCCGCCAACGTTGCCTATCTAACAGCACATTGGGATTTAGAAACTTACCTAGTTACTTGCTTAAAAAACGATAACTATGGTAAACGTATAAGCAAGGATTTAAAAGAAGCTGGTGTTAACACAGACTTTATTATCTGTAATGACCAGCAAGTAACTCCTCTAGCAACGGTTTGGGTAAGTAGTGATACAGGTGCTCGTACCATTGTTACTCATAGTAACAATGGACCTCGCAATTTAAAAGCACTTGATTATATGCGTTTAGATGGTTTACTTAATCAACTTAATCAAAGTGATGAAACGCATATAGTTCTGGTAGATGGTTATGAACCTGAACTCTCTTCTTACTTAATTAAAGGGTTGGACAACAAAATAGTTGTAATGGACGCCTGTGTAGTTAGACCACAGATGACGCCTCTCCTACCTTATGTTGACTATGCAATTACTTCATCACAATATGCCGAAAGAGTAACGCATTACAAAGTAATTCCAGAAAACTATCCTGCAATTCTTCGCAAAATCAAAGAAAGTATCTCTCCTGCTGGAGTAGCAATAGTTACCCTAGGTGACAAAGGTGGTATCTATTTAGAGGGTGATGACCCTGAAATAAAATATTATTCGCCTCTCAAAGTTAAGCAACCGGTTGACACTACAGGCGCTGGAGACATTTTCCACGGAGCATTTTGCTACGGTTTAGCACAAGAGCTTAGCTTAGAAAACTGCTGTAAGCTAGCTTCTTTAACAGCTGGCTTAGCTGTACAACGACGAGGAGTACGTCAAGCCATTCCTAGTTTTAACGAGGTTCTAAGCTTGTTACAGAAGTAGATTGTTAGCCTGCTTCAAAAGTAGAGGTGGAGAGCTAGGCAAGGAAGATGATCAAGATGGAGAGCTAGGCGATTGAGATGGAGAAGTGGAGCGCTGACTTTATTTCTCTGGTAATACTTAATCTTCGTCTGGTAATACCTAATCCTCGTCGCTAATATTTAAACGCATAATTTCTTTTAATTAGTAAGATGGTAAGTACGGAAGAAATTCCTCTAAATAATACGTAAATCAGGGATTACTCTCTTTACTCCCTAATAATACGTGAACAAATCCCCCTAATAACACGTAAATCCAGAATCCCCTAATAGTACAGAATTCCTTTAATAAGATGTTGAAGACTAGATGAAGATGTTGAAGACTAGATACATCTGGTTAGAGTAAAAGGAATTTACTTTTTAATTTAAAGGTCAATTAGAAAAATTGATGTTTAAACAATTTGTTAGCAAAAGTACACCCTTAAACAGTTAATTTAATTTTTTATTTTAAATAGCTAATGGGATTAACTGTTTAAGGGATTTTTTTAAGAGCTTTATGTTTTTTGGAAGCGGAGTAACTAGTAGATACGCTAGTAGATATACCTGTAGCAAAAAGTATAGGAGCCTATGGAAAGAGGCAGATAAGCTGATAGGATCGGGAGATTTAGGGCAGTGGAGCTAGTGGGATAGGTAGATTTGAAGAGGCGTAGGTGCAAACAAACCATTAGGTTAAGGTTTGGTTTGGTAAGATTTTTCTTCACATAATTTTGAAGAAAAAGGTCTTAAGTGGTAAAAGAAAATTTCTCTTTGTAAATGGCTTTTTTGCAAAAAAGCCATAATAGGCTTACTAATTACTAAGGGAATAAAGTTAATTTTTATCTAAGATTTGCATAAAAATGTGACGCGTGACAACTTTTTGTAATTGTCTAATTAATTTTTATTTTTATCACTCTATAATAAAAATATAGAAAAAGGAAAATAATTAAAAAAATTAATAATCTATCATTAAGTTAACTTACTGCTTTAGTTGAATTATTCTCCGATAAGTTATTAATGTCTCAAAAAATAAATTTTATAGTTGTTAAGTTAACTTGTGTTTATTAAGTTAGTGTTCGTAATAAGTTGTAATAATCTTTTATAGCTCCATTATCGCTCTCTATCTTCTTTTTACATTCCTCTACAGTTATCTTCTAGTTGCTAATTAAATTTTAATTAGTAAGCTAAAAAGAAAAAGATGAACTTTCATCTAGTTAGATAAGCTCATTGAAGAGGTTTATAAGAAGAAAGAACTGCTCAGCATAGCAGAAGAAAAGTAAAAGATGAGCAAAAAGTGAGCAAACCTTGAGCAATAAAGATCAAAATATACGAATAAAAAATCAGCAAAGCTAGATTTTTTACCACAGCTAACTTGTAAGTTTTTAGTAAGTCCTTACTAAAATCCTCTCTATTACTTATTTACCTTTGGCAGGAAATCGAACTTACCTAGGTTAGTTTTCTTGGTTAAAGGTAAAAGGTAGTAGGGTAATGACCATAGCAATTAATTAACTTAATTTTAGATTATTAATCAGTAAAGGTTAATTATATGAGTGTTTATCTCTAGTAAATTGATAGAAAAATATAAGTACTTAGCCAAGTTAAAATCCCAAATTTATCTCTTTATAAGCTAAACACTAGGTCTGGTCAACCATCTCACTTAAAAAAGCTAACTTTAGTTAGCAAGGAGGCTTCTATGGCGCTAGACAGAAGACAACAATCTATGGATCCACGTAAACTTGAGCAAGAATATACTCCTGAACAAGTTGTTAATGATGAATCTTTAGAACATGAGTTTTCACTCAAATCTCATGGTCGCTTAGCAATTAATTCCTTTGAGGATGAACATCCACCTGCAAAACGTCGTTTCCGTATCGCTCATATGGCAAAAGACGCGATTGTAAAAAATGTAACTCGTGGGGTTACCGGTCTCTTAGTAGCTTTAACTCTATTAGGTTCACTGGTTGCTCTGGTAGTATTCTCAAATGAATAACCTCCACTTACAATTACTTAAGGAGAAAGACTAGCTTTTTACTCCTTTCTAGTCATAGTTGCTTAAGTAAGTTAATTTCTAAGGTGGCTTTAAGCTACCTTAGAAATCTCCCTCTCTGGTATTTGTTTTACTTTTACATTCTTAGGTTTGTTTTTACATTTTTGGATTTCTAAGATTAAATTCAAGTTAATTATTACTCTTTACCATTTTTAGGTTGAGATCTAGATTTAGGTAGAGATTGAGATCTAGATTAAGACCTAGTTTTAGGTATAGATTTAGATACAGTTTCAGGTAGAGATTTTGGATAGAGACTAATTAACTTCAATTTACTTTTAGAAGACAATACTATCAAGATGATAGTTAACTGACAAAGTAACCAAACCATAATTGCTTACAGTTATGTGTGTCTCCTTTATTATTTTGTTGTTTGATTAAATCATGATAGTCTCCTCTTTCCTCCCCATGCTTAAATGCTTTGAGAAAATCTACAAAGATAATGTTATGCCTGTTTGCTTATTTAACGCATGGGGGGAGTTTTACCTTAGGTATTTAGGTACCATTGTAAAACTAAAGAGTTGACCTAATAAATCAAGATGTTAAATCAAGATAACAACTCAAGATAGTAAAGGACTTCCCCCCTAACCAACAATTAGGAAAAAACCTTAAGTCATGTGAGACTAGGACTCACAAGCAAAGAAGTATTTAGATAGAGTTGGATAGAATTAGAGAAAAAGGGTAAAGTCTAAATTCCCCCCTTCCTTTATAAATTTAAACTTTACAAGAAATCATTTTGTTTTGGACAAAGATCAGCTTTTCTCAAATTCTTTCTTGCTACTTTAGGTATAACCTTGTTTAGACACAACTGACTTTAAGCAACTTTGAACAATATAGATGGTACACATTGAAAGTACGCCTTTAAGTACAAGTAAGTGTACAAGCATACTTAACCATTGTTCAAACTCCCGTATTCTACATAATGTGTAGTTATTAAGCTCTGATGTTATTTAGTTTTAGGCTAGAAAAGTGTTTGTCATGTAAATTAAACTCTAGTAAAAAAGAAGATTTTCTAGCTTAAAGCTTTTTGCCAACTAATTGAAACAATTGCAATCAGTTGCAACCTGCTGTAACCAACGGCAACAAACAGACGCTTAACTTAGCATTATAGAAACTGATTATTGATTAAATGCTAATCAATAAAGCCAAATGTAAATATTACACATGGCTAAAATGACAAATTAAACTAGTTTGGTAACCCTATAGTTATTAGTTATTCTATAGTTAGTTAGCTTTAGTGAGATTAAGTAACTCATTGAGTTTTTAATTGAACTAAGTTGTTTACTATTCTAGTTATCTGGACTACTTATACTTTTAGGACTTGCTACTAACAATTTGTTGGTAGTGGGTTCTAGGTTTTCTTTCTTCTCTACTAATTACATTAATGATTTAAGATCTAATTAAGATTTAACTAAGATCTGTTTAAAATCTGTTTAAGATCTAACTAAATCTAACTACCTAACTAAGAGCAAATTAGTAGCTTTATAGTTAGCTAACAGTTATTAAGCATATAGTAATAGGGTAGTTGACACAACTATCACTAAAGTTGAAAGGAACACGAGAGGTTAAATATACTAACAATTTACTTTTAGTCTATATCCGATTTTTTAAACATCGGTAGGGTAGATATTTTTAAAAAAAATTTATCTTATTGATTTGAGTTTATACGGTAGAGGTACTAAGCATTTGCTCAGTACCTCTTTTTCTTTGTATAAACTATCACCCCAAGCAAAAATAGAGAACTCGATTTTGTATTTTTGCTCTTTTAACTCGTCAAGGAGGCGACTAAATGACTAATTTAACTAAAAGTGAACTTTTAGATGTTTACCGCAAAATGCGTACAATCCGTGAGTTTGAAGATAGACTTCACTTAGATTTCTCTCGTGGTAACATTCCGGGATTTGTGCACCTTTATGCTGGTGAAGAGGCAGTAGCTGTAGGCGTAATGCAACATTTAAACGATGAAGATCGTATTGCAAGTACCCACCGTGGACATGGTCACTGTATAGCCAAAGGTGTAGATGTAATCGGCATGATGAAAGAAATCTATGGTCGTTACGATGGCGTCTGTCATGGTAAAGGTGGTTCAATGCACATTGCTGACCTCTCCAAAGGTATGATGGGCGCTAACGGTATTCTAGGTGCTGGTGCTCCACTAATTTGCGGTGCAGCTTTAGCTGCAAAATACCGTGGTAATGGTGCTGTGGGTGTTACTTTCTGCGGTGACGGGGCAGCAAACCAAGGTACGGTATTAGAAAGTTTAAACCTTGCTGCTATTTGGAAACTACCAGTTATCTTTGTGTTAGAGAATAATGGTTATGCAGAATCTACTGGACGCGACTATGCAACAGCTGCAGAGTCATTTGTAGAGCGTGCAAAAAGCTTTGGTATCCATTCGGTTGAAGTAGATGGTAATGACTTCTTTGCAGTGCACAAAGCTGTAGGTGAATTAATTGAACGTGCACGTCGTGGTGAAGGTCCTGCATTTATTGAGTGTAAAACAAATCGTTTCTATGGTCACTTTGAAGGTGATGCGCAAACTTATCGAGCAAAAGGTGAGATTGATGAGCTTCGTGCAAATCATGACTGCTTACAACTATTTGTTTCTCGTGTAGTTTGTGAAGACTTACTAACTAGTGAAGAACTAGAAGCAATTGATCAAGAAGTAAAAGACTTAATTGAACGTTCTGTTGTTGAAGCAAAAGAAGCTCCTCTTCCAGCAGTAGAAGAGTTATTAACAGATGTTTACGTAAATTATTAAAGGATTTGTTTTATGCAAAATAGAATTACTTTTAAACAAGCTATCAATCAAGCAATTGACCAAGAAATGGCTCGCGATCCAAATGTAATTATGATCGGTGAGGATATCGTTGGTGGTATGGGTACCCAAGGCGAAAAAGACGCATGGGGTGGCGTACTAGGGGCAACTAAAGGTCTTTACGGCAAATACGGTGATCGCTTACTTGATGCACCTTTATCAGAATCAGCATACATAGGTGCCGCTATCGGGGCAGCAGCTTGTGGTATGCGTCCAGTAGCAGAGTTAATGTTTATTGACTTTATGGGGGTGTGTTTTGATCAGATCCTAAACCAAGCTGCTAAATTCCGTTACATGTTTGGTGGTAAAGCACAAACTCCAGTAACTATCCGTGCTTTAGTAGGAGCTGGTTTTAGTGCAGCAGCACAGCATAGTCAAATGTTAACACCGGTGTTTACTCATATCCCTGGCTTAAAAGTTGTATGTCCTTCTTCTCCTGCAGAAGCAAAAGGTTTATTAGCTGCTTCAATTCGTGATAATGACCCAGTAATCTTCTGTGAGCACAAAGCTCTATATGGTATGCGTGAAGAAGTACCTGCAGTTGACTTTGTGATTGAGCTAGGTAAAGCAAATGTTTTACGTCAAGGTACAGATGTTACTTTTGTTACTTACGGCTTAATGGTACACCAATGTGTGGAAGCTGCGAAGATCCTAGAAAAAGAAGGAGTGTCTGCAGAAGTAATTGACTTACGTACCCTTTCTCCACTAGATATTGATACAGTTTATCAGTCAGTAGAGAAAACTGGTCGCCTAGTGGTAGTAGACGAAGCAAGTCCTCGTTGTAATATCGCAACTGATGTTGCTGCGCAAGTAGGACAAAATCGCTTCAAATACCTCAAAGGTGCAATTGAAATGGTATGTCCTCCACATACTCCAGTACCTTTCTCTGCTCCACTAGAAAAAGCTTACTTACCGTCAGCTGCAAAAATTGTTGAAGCTGCTCGCAGAACTCTAGCTTAATCTCTTAACCATCACACAAATATTTTAATTAAGGATACTTTATGTCAAAAATTATTCCAGTTGTAATGCCAAAATGGGGACTAACTATGGAAGAAGGCGTTATCGATGCTTGGTTAGTTAACGAGGGTGACCAAATCTCAGTAGGTACTCCAATTGCAGAAATTGGGACTGATAAGATTTCCAATGTTTACGAAGCACCAGATGCTGGATTATTTCGTTTAAAAGTAGCACAAGTAGGGGAAACTTTACCTGTGCAGGCTTTAATAGGGGTGATAGCTCCTGCAGATGTAAGTGACGCAGAAATTGCAGAGTTTGTGCGCACTTATGTACCAGAAGTTGCCGAATAGCAACTTATTAAGTTAAACTTCAACCTCTAGCTAGCTAACACAACAGTGGACGTAAACGTAACTAACACAGACAGACCTCAACTTGGACCTCCATTGTTGGTATGCAGCTGGCTAGACAAAGAGAATAACTTATACCGTTCAATTCCCCCTATAGCTTGACTATAGGGGGAATTTACTTTGTGCAGTGCTTTTAGTGCTAAGATATTAGTTAGTAGTGCAAATAACGTATAGCATGTAGCACAGTAACGTATAGTACATAATGCAATAGGTATAGCACAACATAACGCAATAGTGTATAGCACAACATAACGCAATAGCGTAATCATCAAAACTTAGAGGAGCTTTATGCAATTATCGACTTCCTTAACTTTACCAACTTTTACTTTACTCGACCCTGAAGATTTTCCTTATCAAGAATTAGGTTGGCAAGAAGCTGAAGAGCAACTACTGGACTGGTGTATAAATGATAAGAGAGCTTACTGTCTTATTCACAGTGGAGAAAAAGGAGTAGTTGTCCCTCATGGTTATCAACAACGTTTTGCTAACTTCCAGCAAGTACAAGCTGATCTTTTAGCACAAGATAATTTTAAAGTATTTACGCGAACATCGGGAGGTGGGGTAGTTCCTGCAACTCCGGAAGTAATAAATTTACATTTAGTTTATTTGGTTGAGACTGAACACCCGCTGAATGTAGCTCATGCACAGTATGAACTACTATGTAAATTAATTGCTGACTTTTTAGCCGGATACGGTATTGAAGCTAATGCCCAAGCAGTTGAGGGATCATTTTGTGATGGGAAATATAACCTTGCCGTGCAAGGTAAAAAGATAGTTGGTACGGCACAAAAATGGCAAAAAGCTGGTGAGAACTTATATGCTGTACTTTCCCATGCGTTACTGTTAGTTGGCGATAGTGCTTACCTAACAGCTTTAACTAATCAGTTCGAAGAGGCTTTAGGAACTGAAACTAGATATCTCGTTGAAAAGACAACTACGGTTAATGAATGGGTAGATCGCAGTGCTGAAGAGATCTACGAAGATTTTGTCGAGTTTGTAGAAACGCAATACTGTGAAGTTTAGTATTGGCTAGCTTTTGGATTAGAAAGGAATGTTACTAGGTTGAATTGGGTGAAGAAAATATACAGCTATGTAACCAATAAGCTACTAACTAAGTAGCTGTGAGCAATGAGTTAGGTAACCAGCTAAGTAACCAGCTAAGTAACCAGCTAAGTAACCAGCTAAGTAATCTAAGGAGTAAATAATCACTTACTCATCGTATGGGTTTATTTATTTTTTACCTATCAATAAAATTTTAAATAAAAATTTCTGAAAAAAGATTAAGAAATTCTTAGTTTTTGAAAAAAATTTAAATTTTTTATTTAAAAAATGTCATTTTTGAGTTACAAAAATGGTGCTTTAAAGAGATTAGTTTAGTTCTTTGTATGGATATAATTTATTTTTTGATAGGTAAAAGTTTAAATAAAATTAAATTAAGAGTTGTTATTTATCAATTACTTGCTTGTAAAAATAAAATATTTTCTTTAAAAATTGCCAATTTTATAAAATTGGTACTTCTTGGTTACCTCGAGGTAACTTTTGGCAAAGGTAATTTTTTTAAGTTAAAATATACACATAAGGCGAGAAATAGTTAAGTTAATTAAAAATATGCTTTATTTTTTACTAAGCTCAATCTAATCAAGGAGCATTTTTTACTTAACTTACTGTTTGTCATTTATTTTAACTGTGTAAGTTAAATGAGATTAACTTGTAAGAATTACCTTTCCCTAACCAAGAAAGGAAAAATCTAACCAATTTTTTTCTTACAAGCAAGCAAATAATATATCCAGTTCTCCTAACCAAAGAACTAAAAACTTTCTCTTAGTATCCCTTAGTTTCTTAAGTATCTTAAGGTAGTAGGTAGTAACGTATTGATCAACTAACCACTGATTGCATACTAAATAACCATAATAACCATAACCAATAACTGCTACTCAAGTGCTACCCAAGTGTTACTCAAGGTATACAAAAAAGCCTAACCAACTTTTTATAGAGACAACTACAAACTTAAATCATAAAACATTCAAACATAGGAACTATAAACGGAGATTAACCACAATCCTTTATTAGTAACCAAGTTACTTTAATTTAGAGAAGGATTAATTTTATGCAAAATGATTGTGATTGTTGTTGCTTAAGCAACTGTTAAAACCCATCTAGCGTAAGTTGAATAACTTAAACTAGATGGGTTTTTGCATGTCTGGATTTTGAGCTTTGAGCTATTCTTCTAGGCGTTGCTTAGTTATACATATTTTAACCCCAGCTGCAATCTATGAATTAACCCCTCTCTGTAGGTAGGTGAATCTCTTAAAGCATTAGCAAAGTTTTTAAGCTTTAAATTATGGTCAAAGTGGTCAAATATTTCTGCAAAATAACCACAATATTATTGTGTGTATTATTGCTATTTTATTTATCCACACTTGTTACTTGTTGCTTTTCCTCTCCCTTGGTAAACTCCCATAAGTGCGGGTTTATTAGTGCAAAAATTAGAAAAATCCTCAAGCAATTCTAAGATCTAAATTAGTGTATTTTCTTGCTTTTTGAGGTCGCTAATTTGACTAACTACCCAACCTATGATATCATGGAGGTATATTTGGAGGTTGCTAGGGCTGCCTCTAAATGTTTGTATCTCAAATTATTATCTGCTCTTACCGGGCAGTCTCTTACAGGCGATATGCCGTGTAAGAGCAGGTAAATCAGACATTAATAATTAAAGGGAGTTTTGTTTTGTCTTTGGCAAACTTTATTAGACGCGTGTCTTCTTTTAACCCAACCGTAATTACAATTACGATGGTTTTAGTGCTCGCGTTAGTTGTAACGACAATTGCCTTGCCAACTCAAGTTAGTAACTTATTAAGTTGGGCACAGGCTTCGATTTTTGCAAACTGGAGCTGGTTTTATGTTCTAGCTTTCTCTGTGTTTGTTGGTTTTTTACTAGTACTATGTTTTAGTAGTGTAGGTAATATAAAACTAGGTGCACAGGACGAAGAACCAGAATTTAAATTCCACTCATGGATGGCGATGCTATTTGCTGCTGGTATGGGTGTTGGTATTATGTTCTTCGGAGTAGCAGAGCCTTTAACTCACTTCCACTCAAGCATTACCACCGGTTCAACTGAGCAAAGAGCTCAAGAAGCAATGTTACAAACATTCTTCCACTGGGGTATTCACGCTTGGGCAGTGTATGGTATTATTGCCTTAGCTTTAGCTTACTTTGGTTTCCGTTACAAACTACCTCTATCATTAAGATCTTGTTTCTACCCTCTATTAAAAGACAAGATCAATGGTAAACTTGGTGACATCATTGACGTATTTGCGTTAATCTCAACCATGTTCGGTATTATTACTACTCTTGGTTTTGGAGCAATGCAAGTAGGTGCGGGGTTAAAACAAATTGGTTTAATTCCAGATGATGGTTATATTGCTCAAGTAATGATTATTGTGGTAGTAATGGCAATTGCAATTACTTCTGCAGTAAGTGGGGTAGGTAAAGGGGTTAAAATCCTTTCTGAGATTAACTTAGTTTTAGCATTAATTCTGTTAATCTTTATCCTTTGCGTAGGTCCTACGTTATACATACTATACGCATTTAGTGATAACTTAGGTACTTACTTAAGTAGCGTAGTTGATTTAAGCTTTAAAGCATTTGCTTATGATAGTGCTAATTCAGGTTGGTTCACTGGTTGGACTGTATTCTATTGGTCTTGGTGGGCAGCTTGGTCACCGTTTGTAGGTTTATTTATCGCGCGTATCTCACGTGGTCGTACAATCCGTGAGTTTATCTTCGGGGTACTAGCTGTACCAAGTTTATTCTGTGTACTATGGTTTACCGTATTTGGTGATAGTGCATTATGGATTGAAACACACGTGGCAAATGGTGCATTAGGAGAACTAACTGGTCGTCCAGAGATCTTACTATTTAAGTTCTTTGAATACTTACCATTACCTACGGTAACTAGTATTCTGTCACTAGTACTAATTTCATTATTCTTTATTACGTCTGCCGATTCAGGTATCTACGTATTAAATAACTTTGCTTCACGTGATAAATCTCTAGCTGCACCAAAATGGCAAGCAGTTATGTTTGGTTTAACAATTGTAATTATTTCAGTAGTATTACTAGGTACTGGTGGTCTAGGTGCTTTACAAACTATGACCCTAGTAGTTGCTTTACCATTTACCGCTTTACTATTAATTATGTGTATTAGCTTATGGAAAGGTTTAGCAACCGACAAGAGATACTTCGAAGCAACAGAAGCAAAAACTCCAGCTTGGAAAGCAAGCACATGGCGTGATCGTTTAGAGCAACTATTAACGCAAAGCCAAGAAAAAGATGCTTTACAGTTCTTAAAACGTGTAGCATTCCCAGCAATGCGTGAGTTAGAGCAAGAATTAGTAAAAACTCATGATGTTTCTGTAGATATCCAAAAAGACTTTAGTGGAGAAAACCCAGAGATTTCATTTGTTATCCACAAAGATAACTTCCGTGACTTTACCTATGGCATTAGAGTTAATGTTTATGAAGAGGATGAACAATTAATTCAAGATGGTCAATTAGGTTTTGTACAACACAGTCACACTTGGAAACCTGAAACATTCTTCTTTGATGGACGTCAAGGCTACGATGTTCAATACATGAGTAAAGATGAGTTAATCGCTGATATTCTTACTCACTATGAACGTTACTTAACAACGATTTCAACAGACGCTAAAGATTTCGTTTCGCATGAGCAAACAGATCTAGCGGAGTAACAGATCTCTCTAACGACAATTAAATATTAACGGAAAATATTGTTGTTAATGTTATCGGGACAGTTGGTGTTTACCAACTGTCTTTTTTCATGCCTAGAAGTTAGGGGTGAGGGAAGTAAAAGTTTCAGGGAGCTGTGGAAAGGTGAAACCATAAAAATAAAGGTTAAGGTGTAGTAGGTAAGCGTTTGTGTGGTTTTCCTTATAGGGTACATCTCAAGACTGCTAAACATTTGGTAGGCAGTACAGTTACGCATTTGGGAGACAATACAGTTACGCATTTAAAGGAGTGTACGCTTACGTATTTAGGGCTGTGCAGTTACGTATTTAGGGGATAGGATAGCTTAAGGTACGCATAGGTGAGTATAGGTACGTATTGATAGGTTAAAGGAAAATATGGCAATGATGCCAATGATTTAAACCTATGATCTAAGTTGTTGATTTAAACAAACGAATAATGTAAAAAATCCCGAGACTTCGCAATCTCGGGATAAATACTTAATAAAGAGCATTATTAGACATAATGCACGACATGAATTTTAATATGAATAATATTTACAACTTTAACTTCATTACCTTTAGTGGCAGCTAAAGGGGTAGTTAGTACTGGCATGCTACTAACTAGCCAAAGTAGACTCTCAAACTACTTTATGAAGCTGCAAGAGTAAACTATTAGATAAATCTCATTCCCTTAATTCGAGAGCTGGCATACCTCTCTAGGTTAAGGTTGGTAAAAATATAAAGATTCTATTAAAAATGAATAGATAGATAAATATACACCAATATATAAATAAATTATATAAAAGGAATTCTGTATTTAGTTAATAGCAATCCTTATATTTGCTGAAAAAGATTTAAACTAGGTTGTTTAAATTTTAAAAATGTTCTTGGCATTAAACATTTTTGAAATTAATAAAAGCTAGTATATCCGCAGTAAAGCAGAAGTTCAACTAAATTTTATCTCTTGCTATTTGTACCTAAGATATAATGCCGAAAAATTTATTTTCAAGTAAATTAAAGCAAAAAAGTTGACATTGTCTAGAGAAAACCGGTTTTTTAGTAGTGGGATTGATAAGTTTAGCTTATTCATCGCTATACCTTTTTTCTAGAGAGTGGGGGTAAAGAGGTATTAGCGTTAACTTACGGAATATAGCCAAAAGTTAGAGAGTTTAGGGGGTAAAATGTTTTTTAGTCCAAAGAAAACAACTTCCAAACGATAAATAACACTAGAGGATTTATAAATTTGTCTTGAGTTATAAAAGTGGTCAAATATTTTTTCAAAAATTTTTAAATTTTTTGAAAATAAATTGCAAATATTTTTATTTTTGAACCAACTTCTAAAATTTTTTGTAAAATAATCCAACTAGAAACTAGAAACTAGAA
>NZ_NRHC01000061.1 GCF_003585885.1 Psittacicella hinzii
AATCTCAAAGACTAATCTCACAATACATTTTTACAAAAATTAATAGATAAAAATAGCGTATAGAACTACGCAAGAATAAAGAATTCCCAGACATAAAATAAGGTTATTTATTTTATGCTCTTTTGCGTTAAAACGCTGTTGTTATCTTCTGTGATAACTAAGATATGGATAGCTTCGAACAAATTGCTCTAATCTAGATTTCTCCTTGTAAAAATCTGATATTTTTCTGGAAAAATTCGATAAAAACAAAAGTGTGATCTACTTGGCAAAAACAAAAATTTTTTTCCCGCAAATCCTCCAAAAATTGATAAAAATTAATCAAAAATGACTTAGTTTTTGATCATACCACTCGTTTTAACACCTTTCTTTTTCCTGTTTTTCAATAAATTGCATAAATTTCAAGTTTGGCTTGTTTGCCAATTTCAGATAAAAAAATTTACTATCTCACTATTGACGTTTCTGTATTAAAATATTTTTAGTATCTCGATATAATTTTAGTTAAATAAACTGAGGTTTAAAGAGTAACACTACCACCTCTTATGTCAATTACAACTTTGTTTAACTAAGTTGGGACGCAAATAAAGATTACATACACAAACCAACCTAGCAACAAAGAAGTAAAAAGTTATCAACTTTTTGATGAAATTAAAGTCTATATCTTGGGGTTAAGGTTTAAATTTCGTTTCTCATCTTACTTTGATAAATTACGAGATTAAGCTTTTTGAAACGATATAACTTAAGTTTACATAGATAAACATAAGTCTTGGGATAAAATTCTATTGAGATCTTTCACTTTTAGCTGAGGCTAAAAACCAAATTAGCCCGCTCTGTTAAATTTAGTTTTTAAAGAGCGTATACTAAAATTACCAATTTAGTTAGCTTTTTAGTTAGCTGTTTTTTCTAACACTGTTTTACAAACGAACTCTAACAAAAGCTAATTAAATAAAACCGTGAGATTGCAATTATGACCCAAATGATGAAAGCTGCCGTATTTGTAGAAAAAGGCCGTATTGAAGTAGTTGACAAAAAAATTCCTGACGTAGGTCCTAACGATGCATTAATTCGCATTACAACTACAACCATCTGCGGTACTGATGTTCACATCTTAAAAGGAGAATATCCGGTAGCTAAAGGTTTAACCGTAGGTCACGAACCAGTTGGTGTAATTGAAAAACTAGGTTCGAACGTAAAAGGTTATGTAGAAGGACAAAGAGTTATTGCTGGTGCTATCTGTCCTAGCTTTACTTCTTATCCATGTCAAGATGGTTTCCCATCACAAGACGGTTCTTACTTATTAAATGAAGATGGCACTTGTTCATGTCACGGTTATAAAGCAACAGCGGGATGGCGTTTTGGTAACATTATCGATGGTACACAAGCTGAATACGTATTAGTACCAGATGCAGAAGCTAACTTAGCTCCTATTCCAGATGGTCTAACTGACGAAGAAGTTCTAATGTGTCCAGACATCATGTCAACCGGTTTCAAAGGTGCTGAAAATGCAGATATCCGTATCGGTGACATAGTAGCAGTATTTGCTCAAGGTCCAATTGGTCTATGTGCAACAGCTGGTGCTAAATTAAAAGGTGCAAGCATTATTATTGCTATCGATGGTAATGACGAACGTCTAAAAATCGCTAAAGATTTAGGTGCAACTATTACTTTAAACTTCCGTAACTGCGATATCGTAGAAGAAGTAATGAAAATTACCAACGGTCGTGGTGTAGACGCATCTATTGAAGCTTTAGGTACTCAAAGAACATTTGAACAAGCTTTAGCTATCTTAAAACCAGGCGGTACTTTATCAAGTCTAGGTGTTTACTCTGACGACTTAACTATTCCTTTAAAATACTTTGCAGCAGGTTTAGGTGATCATACAATTCGTACAGCACTTTGTCCTGGTGGTAAAGAAAGAATGCGCCGTTTATTAAATGTTGTAAACTCTCGCGCAATCGACTTAAAACCATTAGTAACGCATACTTACGACTTAGAAGATATCGTAGAAGCGTACGACTTATTTGCAAACCAACGTGATGGAGTATTAAAAGTTGCAATTAAACCAGGCAAAAAATAAACCTAGTTCGAAAAAATTACAACCTAAACTTTAGCTTGTATTTTGAAGAAAAATCTAGCAATCTTTCGGATAAATTGCTAAGATAAAAGGAATACAATAGATTGTATTATTCTGCCAAATAGGAACAAGGGATTTACTCCAAATCCGATTGGCATGTCCCTTGTTCCTTCTGCACTCACACTTTAATAATACCGGCTTTCTTGAGTTAGGTAGTAATTGACTAGGAGTATTTATCATGTCAAAGGTATCTTTAGTTGAAACAACAGATCAACGACCTACTTTCCTTTCACGCCTCGGCGTAGCTCTCTTTGCAACTTTAATTGTTCTTGTGGGAGCTGTAGTTTCATTTGCTTTAGTACTTTTAGCTTCAGCAATTGTAAGTTTTATTTTCTCTGTTTTAATTGGTCTGGCAACCTTTGCGCTTCTAGCGGGAATTGTTGTTGTCGGCGCAGTTAAAATTGGTATTATTTGGCAGGACCTATTCAAAGATAAATAGTACCTTTAAAAATTGACAGTTCGGTATTGTACAAATTACTTTAGATAGGCACAAAACAAATTTTACCTTTTCACCAAAAGACTGAAAACCCCATAAACTGGTATAACCAGTTTCCTCATAGTAACGGCCAGTGACTTTAGTACTGAGGTACATTTTGTCTCTGTTTATTTTTATAACTTCTTATAGGAGTAAATAACATGACTAAAATGATGAAAGCAGCAGTGGTAAACCAAGAAGGTAATGATGTTGAAGTGAAAGACATTCCAGTTCCTACTCCTGGTTATGGTGAAGCTTTAGTTAAAGTTGAATACTGTGGTGTATGTCATACTGACTTACACGTTGCTGCTGGTGACTATGGTAAAAAACCTGGTGTAGTTCTAGGCCACGAAGGTGTTGGTAAAGTAGTAGAACTAGGTCAAGGTGTTACAAGTTTAAAAGTTGGTGACCGTGTATCTATCGCGTGGTTCTTTAGTGGTTGTGGTGTTTGTGAATACTGTAACTCTGGTAAAGAAACACTTTGTCGTTCCGCTAAAAATGCAGGTTACTCTGTAGACGGTGCGATGTCAGAATACTGCTTAGTAGACGCTGACTATGCAGTTAAAGTTCCAGATGGTTTAGATCCTGTACAAGCTTCTTCAATTACTTGTGCTGGTGTAACCACTTATAAAGGCGTAAAAACATCTAACGTACGTCCAGGTCAATGGTTAGTAGTATTTGGTGCTGGTGGTTTAGGTAACCTCGGTGTGCAATACGGTGCTAAAGTATTTGGCGCGCGCGTAATCGTTGTAGATATTAATGATGACAAACTAGCTCTAGCTAAAGAAGTTGGTGCAGAAGTTGCAATCAATGGCTTAAAAGAAAATGTTGTTGAGCGCATCCAAGAACTAACAAATGGCGGTGCTAATGCAGTTATCGTAACAGCTGTTTCAAAAGTTGCGTTCAACCAAGCAGTTGAATCAGTACGTCCAGCAGGTCGTGTAGTATGTATCGGTTTACCACCTGATACAATGGACTTATCAATCCCTCGTATCGTATTTGATGGTATCGAAGTGGTTGGTTCATTAGTAGGTACTCGTGCTGACTTAGCTGAAGCTTTTGAATTCGGACGCCGTGGCTTAGTGGTTCCAGTTGTTGAAACTTGCGACGTTGATGAAGTTAAACAAGTATTTGAAGAAATGCACGCTGGTAAAATCCAAGGTCGTAAAGTACTTGACTTCACTAAACTTGGCGGTTGCGGCTGCGGTCATCACCACTAATTGTTGAGCTGACCTAAGCAAGACAGACCCGTTAATTAGAATACTAGCAATAGTAAACTACTTAACCCAAATCAAAAGCTATCATAAACTCTTCTTCTCCCAGAAAGTTTATCCTAGCGCAAAGAATACACATATTCGAAAAGTAGAGAGCTCCCCGCTTTAAGCAGGGAGCCCTTTCTTTATGTGTAAAATCTAAAAGCTAAGATATGCTAGCTAAGCACTAGCTTTGCACTAGCTAAGCACTAACTTTTAGTTACACTAATCTCTAATTTGGATTTTAAGCGAGAGAAGATTTCACTCTCTTCATAATATTGGTAGGTCGGGAGATTAGTAAAATCTCCAGTAGACAGAGCAGTATCATAAGCTTTAGCAAACTCATCAGTGCCTCCACTTAACTGGTAAATCATTTCTGTCTTAGAACAAATTTGCAAATACTTACGATCAACTTCAACCAGCGTATCTAAACCAAAATCATCTTTTACAGCTTGACATGCTTGACGAATTTGTAAAAAGGCTTCAAGCGAAGATTGTTGCTCTAACGGAGTATAAAAATTTTGTAATAACAATTGTTGGTACTGTGAAAAGCTAATTGTACTACCATGGTATACCCCTAACAGAGATTTAACGGTAAACTCACTAGCTACATTGGTATATTGAGCGTGAGCCGTAACTAGGTTATGTAATCTCTCTTCTGCACTTGTAGCTAAAACACTCGTAGCACTTATCCCTAATAATAAACTGGCAACAATCTTGTGCATAAAATGACCTCTAATACAAAATAGCTATTTACTTAAACTCGACCTAAGGTTTATAGAGCTTGACTAAGTTTGGCTTAGCTAAGATAAACTAAACTCAAATTACTATTTAAGTTACAACCTCAATTAAGTCTTTGCTTAAATTAAGTTCTTGCTTCAAAACCCTTAGGTAATATAAGGTAATAAAATAATGGGCTTTTTTCCATTATAAGGAGCAGAGAAAGTAATGAAGGAAATTTATGTAAGAAAGTGGTCAAATGACCACTTTCTACCTTTTTATCCCATTTACTTTTAGACTTTCAGACTTTCAGACTTTCAGACTTTAAATCTTTAAAGCTTTAAAGCTTTAAAGCTTTCCTCTTCTCTTGTTTTTCTTCTTTACTTAGCAGTTCTTGCAGAGCACTAATTACTTACTAATTTAATATTAAATAAGCGCTCAACATATTTGGTTTCATCACTATTTAAGTAATAGTCTTTAGACGGTAAATCAGATTCGAAATCCTTTCTCACATCTGAAAATAGATTATCAAAATCTGCATTAGCCAAAGCTCTTTGACTTGCACTATACATGTCACTAAATTCTTGCACACTAAAGTATGACCCCATTAACGCTAAAGTTTGTAACTCATCACGAGTGTAGCCTCCTATAAAGTAAACCATTACTAACTTAAAGCAAAGATCTGAAGAGTCCACTATATTCTGATAACCACGATCTTCTAGAAGTAAGCAAGTTTCAGCTAGATTAGCAATATTATCAATTGTTGGATCTGCACGATAGACATTATTGGAATAAGTGAAATTATAGTTGAGAGGAGCCATAAAATATCTACTGAACAGAACAAGAAAATACTTGAGGTCCATACTACGACCATTTGCTCCAGTACTAACACTCTTTGTAAAAGTATCAAATAATTCACTTACATAACCTAACTCATTTGACAGTTGTTTATGTTGAGCAATAAGCTGATTAGTCGTAAGTTTGTCATTGTTGGGGTTATAGTTGGCATGAGCAAATAAACTCATTCCCCCTAGTAATAAGGTTAATAGAAGTTTTTTCATAAAGCATTTTCTCTTGTTTAAGTTCATGGTTTTAGCATGAAGCTGTCTCAAAATCTCTTGTTCTTACAAGCAAGGCAATTCCATGTCATCTTGGGCAAGGTAGATAGAGCCATGTGTAATAAACTACATAGATAAGCTATGATAGCAATCTACTATTTCTGCACTAAAGTGAACTGTAATAGTCTTTCAATAGATCCTGTCCCCTCATTATTTAAGAAGTATGCCTCTACAGGAATATCAAAATTAAAGTCTTTACGGAGATTGTAAAAATCTTCATCGCTTGTGAGAGATAAGATCCCTTGTTGATTTGCTTTTAAACTACTAGGATCTTGCTCTGCTAGGATTGAGGAACCTAATAAGGCTAAGCTTTGTAACTTATCACGATCGTATTCCGCAAAATAGTAGTTGAAAGTAAGATATGAACAAAGATTAGAATCACTAAATACATTACTTAAACCACGAGAACCTAAGTTAGCACAGGTTTCTGCCAATGTAGCCATTTTGTCAATAATCGGATCTGCATTATAAGTATTATTGAGCAAAGTGTAATTCTGGTTTAATGCTCCTAAAAAACCAACAGTATATAGGTAAAGGAGTTGATCCGCTGTTAGCTCTCTTCCTGCAAAGTTCTTACGAAACTCTTGAATGAAAAATACTACTGCATCTTCAACATAATCTATTTCATTAGCCAACTGATAATACTGTCTCTCTAGTTGACTATCACTAAGAGAATCAATGTTTGGATTATACGAAGCATGAGCAAATAAGCACATCGCTCCTAAGCAAATTGCTAATAATTTTTTACGCATAAAATTCCTTAAGTAAATCTAGTCAACTAGGGGGAGAACAAAATGTAAGGAGGCACTAAGTAACTTTATTTTGAAGCTCTGGCTCAAAATACAGAATCTTCATCAGAACTAAGCCTCAAGGATCAAGATCAAAACTCAGCTCAAAGTTCTGCTCAAAAGCTCTGCTCAAGCTAAACGCTACTCTGATCCTACTAATTTGAAATTAAAAACTTCTTCAAGGTCAGTTTTTACTGGACTATTTAAAAGATAACCTGCTTTTGGTATCGTAAATTTAAACTTAAGATCCAGGTCTCTAACAATACGCTTCAAGCTAAAGTAGTTAGCTAAATACTTCTGACTAACAGAATATTCTTCAGGATGGAATTTTACTCTTGTAACCGTACCTAGTAAGGTTAAACTTTGCAAGATGTCCCAATCATATTTAGTCATATAATTGATAAAAATAACTGTAGTGCAAAGTTTTCCTTCAATAATATGATTTAACTTACGATAATCTAATTCCAAACAAGCGTCTGTTAAAGTAGCTAGAGATTCAATTCTTGGATCTGAACGGTAGATGTTATTTATCAAAGTAAAATTCTGATTTAGGCTAGCTAGAAGAGTAGTACTAAACAATTCTAAGAATTCCAGCTCATCTAACTCTGCCCCATTATTGTACTCTCGAATATCTTTTAAATATCTCGGAAATTCTTCCTCTAGAAAACTTAATTCTTTGTAAGTTTTCTTATACAGCTCAATTAGTTGCTCGTCAGAGAGAGACCAAGTTTTACTTTTATAAATAGGAGAGGCTGCTGTGGCGCCAAAGCTTATTCCGACTAAACTTAGACTCATCAGCAAAGAGCGAAAGCAACTCAAAAAACGTTTGTACATAAAAACCTCATTGGATACATTAAAACGTAGCTAACTAGAGAAATCATATCTAGTAATCACAAAAGCAAAAACTCTTGATTTTTTCTATTGTCTGCTTTATTGATCAGCTTTATTGATCAGCTTTATTGATCAGGTCAGCTCTACTCGTCAGCACTAGCTACTAGTTTCACGTTAAAGATTTCTTGGAAATCTTTACTTCCAGCACTATTTAGAAAGTGTTTTTCACTTGGAAAACCAAATTTAAAAGTTTTTACCACATCTTTAAAGCCATCAGTTTTACTTACATTTGCTAAGCCATTTTGATGCTTATTAAAAGCACTAGGATTATCTTGTACTGCTAAGGTAGTACCAAATAAAGTTAAACTTTGTAAGTTATCACGGTTGTAGTCTGCTGAAAAGTAAACTACAGAGATGTATGGACAAAGAGCTTTTTCTTCAGTAAGAAGATGATTTAACTTACGATCCATAATCACTAAACAAGTATCACCTAAAGTTGCGATCTTGTCGATAAGTGCATCTGGACGATAAACCTTACCTATGTAGGTAAAATCTTTATTTAAGTGAGCTAATAGAGTTGAAGAGTACAGAGCTAAAAACGCTGGTAAGGTAAAAGTTCTCCCATCAGCAAACTCATTAAATTCAAGAAGATAACTTTCAACTACCCCTTCAACATAACCGATTTCTTTAACTAACTCACGATATTGTTTTTCAATTTGGCTATTAGTTAATTTGCTTGCATTATTAACATAAGCTGCTTGAGAGAATAAACTCATAGCTCCTAAAGCCAGAGCTAAGAAAACTTTACGCATGATAAAATCCTTATACTAACGCGAGTTAGGTTAAAACTGTTTTTATTGACATCTTACTAACGTCTTATTGACATCTTATTGACGTTTTATTGACGTTTTATTGACGTTTCTTGATGTTCTATTGACGATTAAATTCCTCTACCAGAGTTATGTTGTAAGTTTGTTTAAAATACTCAATTAAATTGAACATTTTATAGTCTTGATAGCTAACATAACGAAGAGGGAAGTCTAATTTAAGATTTGGTAGATCAAAAAGTATTTGCAGGTTATTAAGGTCTTGCGCAGTAGGAGCTTGAAGTTCAAGGAAGTTCTCTTTGAGAGCTTCAGCGCCTAAGGTTTGCACTATATCTTTGTTAAAAGCTGCTCCAGCAAATACTGCTTGAATGTACGAGCAATCTTGTTTTAATTTCGCTTGTACTTGCTCTTTAGCTACTTCTATGTAGCTAGCACAAGTTTGTTGGAGATCAAGAAATTGCGTAACGCTTTTACTTGAGTAGCTTGTTGGAGTTAAAAGGTAATCTGTATTAATTACCGCAAAGTAATTTGAAGTGGCGTAAGCCATTTCTTCAGCTGTAATTTCATACTCACCATAAACCTCTTTGATCAGGTTATGCCAACGTTTGGCATAGGTAACAAAATCAGAATTAGCAGCAATTTGTTGCTCTAGCTTTTGTTGTAATTGTTCTACTTCCGTAGCAGAAGAAGTTGTTGGTGTTTGTGATTGTGCTTGCGCTTGGCTCTGAGACACCACAAAAGAAGAAAGTAATGATAAAACTAACGTTGTTCTTAAAAGCATAGTAACCTTAATTCAAGCCCTCAAAGTACTGATTATAAATCTTATCATAGCATAAAATACCTAAGAAAAATCTTAACTTTACCTAACTTGTGATCAACGACCACAATCAGAGTAACAAACGCAAAATTTACCCTATTTCTTCCGGTAATTTCGCTTTAATAACCTAGCAATTCACTCTTATTTTTAACCTTTTTATCCCAAAATTTCTCAAAGATAAACATTTGCATTTTGATCTTTAGTTATTCAAAAATAATGATATTTTTTTATTGACAAATTGCTAAATTCTTCTTAAAATGGAAGTATAAAGAAAAAGCAATTATTTCTTTACTAAAGTTAAACCACAAATAAAAACTTTAGTTCGTGAGCCTAAAAAACTCTAACTTTATTCACCACAAAGGTTAGTTAACTTTAGGTTTCATCTCGTAAAATTTATAACCAAAAATAAGGAGTTCATTATGGCTCTAGATATCGTAGGTAAAGCATTCGACGTAACAGATGCAATCAAAGCTCATGCTGATAAAGCTGTTGGTAAATTAAGTAAACTAAAAGTTGATTTAAGCTACAACACTTTAGCACTGAAAAAAGATGGCGCTAATTACGTGAGTGAGTATGAAGTGCAAACTAACCTAGGTCACTTCTTCGCACGTGGTACAGACACTGATTGTTATGTATCAATTACCGATGCAGTTAATAAAATTTACGAACAAGTTAAGAAAAAATTAGATAAACTTCAACACCCAACTCGTGAAAAAGTTGAGTTAGAAGCATAACTTATTTTCCTTAATCAAGTTTTTGATTCCCTGCTATCTTTGATAGCAGGGAATTATAGTTTTAAAGAACTAATTTAGTACAAAGTAGCTAATTGGAAGAACGAAATTATTAACGTGAAAAGGAACTAATTTAGTAAAAAAGGAGCTAGTTTAGTAAAAAAGGAGCTAGTTTAGTAAAAAAGTAACTAATTTAGTAAGGAAGTACTGCAGGTGAATTATTGTCACTATATCGAGGATACCTCAATAAATAGTATTAAATCCTGACTACTACACTAATATATTTCACCTTTTCTCACGCTTTTTTTCTTCTCTTTAGCAAAAATTAAACTAAAAACCTAGTAATTTACTCACCTAAACCCCTGATTTGTATTAAAAAACTAACCACCAAAGAGAGATAACTATACAAAAGTAGTGCTTTTGTGTGGATATACCCCCCCCCGAGAGAAATCTATTAATTTTCTTTCAAAAATCCGGCAAGTAATAGTATAATAATTAA
Source organism: Psittacicella hinzii (assembly GCF_003585885.1). GTDB lineage: Bacteria > Pseudomonadota > Gammaproteobacteria > Enterobacterales > Psittacicellaceae > Psittacicella. The sequence goes on from NZ_NRHC01000061.1 coordinate 10,191, forward strand.
ACATTTCCCGCTCTGTGCTAATTTTTATAAGAACGACTATAAGTCGACAAATTTTTGTTTATCAGCTTCTACTTTATTGTGTCAATTTCTTGTTAAGAATTTAGTTTGTTAATTTAGTTTTAAGTAATTTTGCTAGGTAGTATTTACGCCTTTTTCCAATATAACAAAAATAAAAACTTAAGCACATTTGACGGCAGATACCATTTAGTTATAGTTCAATGTTTATCAAATTTAACTAGGTACACTTTTCCTTAACTTCAACCTAATTTTGAAATGAACATGACTTAAATGGTATCAAAGTAATTGCCTTTGAGCTTGCTATTTGGCAAACATGCAAGCAAAGTTTTGTTTGTATTTTTGTTTTTCTCTTTACATGAACTTTCTCAATGAGTAAACAGAACACAATAGACAAATAGACAAAGGGACAACTACATCTAAAAACTTAAGGTACCAGCAAAGTAACTCTAGAAACTCTAGAAACTCTAGAAACTCTAGAAACAAAGAAAGTCTAAGAAAAGTCTAAAAAGTCTTTCAACATTTAAAAGACTTTCTCTTTGCATGTAAGTGTGGCCAGTGGCAAAACCATCACTTCATATCTCTAAGTAAGCAGTAGCCTCCAAAAGAACTTTTACTAAAGAGCAATTACTTCTTGTTAAATCCCTAGCATACTTTAAGTACCAAGTACATGAGTACATGAGTACAAAAACAACAAACGAATTCTTAACTTGTAAATATTTCCTAGGGAAATTTTTATTATGTTTGATAAAATCACGAAACCTCTCGAATTAAAAAATCAAAAGGTTGACCTGCGTGTTGCTAAGACTCACAGTAACATCCGTCGAGCCCTCTTAGAACTATTAGATAAAATGTCTTACGCCGATATTCGTGTAGAAGACATCATTAGTCACTCGTTAATTAACCGAGCGACTTTTTATAAGTACTACACAGGCAAAGACGATCTTGTTGGCAAGATGATCGATGCAGTTAAAGATCGTTTATACAACTATGTCCAACAAAGGGAAAAATATAGCAATCTCAATGATTTCTTATTTGATCAGATCCCAAAACTTTACGAGATGCGTTTTGAGATTCTCATGCTTTGGAAAATCAATACTCCACGCCATAATTTACGTCAAGATATGGTTAATATGGTATCAATGCGTTTTAAAGAGCTTTCGATCAAAGCTTTTCCAACAAAAAGCGCAGAGGATTTAGATATCCAAGCTCATCTCTTCTCTCATATGGCGGTTAATTTCATTGAATATGTTTTTACCAAAGACACTATGGATAACATTTACCGCGCATCAGATCATTTAGAACAAATTCTCAAAATGATGAATTTTGACTACGCTTCTATTAGTGTTAAGCAAACTAACTAATTATGTTTACAAATCCTGAAGATCAAAATATCTTAGCTGCTATTTTGCACAAACCTGAATTAACCGATTGGCTTCCTGCTTTAAGTTTAGCAATGCAACAAGCAGAGCAAACTCTACTAACTAAAGCAAAAAGCAAATCAACACGTGAGACTAGCTTTATTAATAATCTCCGTAAGCTCGAAGCTTTACAAAAATTCCTTAGTGAATTTAAAGATCTATCCTTAAGCCTCGAAGCAGAGTTTTGTCAGTTTTGGCAAGAGCGTCAAGAATTGACTTCAGCAGAAAAAACACCTGATCTAGTACAACTAAAGACCAAAGATTTAAACGTACAGATCAATTTACATCCCCAATGGGCAGGCTTTTTATTGCACGAGCTAGAAGATCTCAGTCACTACTTTGAAGCTGAAGTTGTGCAAGCTTTATACCAAGCCCAAACTCCTTATCTTGAAAACCAAGCTTATCAACAAATCCAAGCTTTATGGCTCAAGATCAAACGTTTAGTTAATACTCTAATCCAAGATCTCATCCCTTGGCGTAAAGGACCATTTAATCTATTAAATCAGCCGATAGATGCAGAGTGGGATTGTGGAAAAAAATGGTCACGCCTCCAAGATCTTGGTTTAGACAAACTCCTCAATGGCAAGAATATCTTAGATGTAGGTTGTGGTAATGGCTACTACATGTGGAACATGTTAGAGCAAGACACTCCTGCTAACTTTATTCTTGGGGTAGAACCTTTCGAAGGTTTTACTGCACAGTTTTTACTGGCAAAAACTATTTACCAAACTTTAGGTGGAACTAACTTACCTTACTTACTAACTTTACCTCTGGCAAAAGTACCAGCAAGTAATAAGTTTGATGTAGTCTTTAACATGGGAGTGCTTTACCATCGTAAAGACCCTGTTATCTTCCTTGAAGACCTTGGTAAGTTTTTAAAAGACAAAGGTACTTTAGTGCTCGAAACTATTATTGTTGAGGGTGACGAAACTACCTGTCTGATCCCAGGAGAGAAATACTGTGGCATGACTAATGTCTATTTTCTCCCAAGTTTAGCAACTCTAGAAAAATGGTTAGCTATGGCTGGGTATAAACATCTAGAAGTTAAAGATATCTCTGTAACCACAAGTGAAGAACAAAGAGCAACTCCTCTTTCTTCGCCTCTGTCGTTGCAAGATTTCTTAGATCCAAATAACCCAGAGCTCACCATTGAAGGTTACCCAAGACCACAAAGAGTTATTATTCTTGCGCGTAAAAACTAAGCCAAGAAGTAAAGAAATTTGAGATTGAGATTAAGATCTATCTGAGATTGAGATTGAGATTGAGATTGAGATTGAAAAATTACAAAAATAAAAGGTTCGTAGTCAAAAACTACGAACCTTTTATTTTTTGTCTGCCTTACTCATCAGCTTCATTTTGTTGTTGCATAAACTGCTCTATATCAGCTTGGGAGTAAGTTATTTCTTCTAGAGGTGCAGCTTCCTCTAAATCCAATAAAGCTACTTGCTCATTAACCAAAGAAGCATTAGCTTGCTCATCTTGATTATAAGCAACGTAATATGAAAGATCAAAGCCATTTAAATCATCAGTAGAAAGCTCTAGAGGCGGTGGAGTACTTGCTAAGAAGTCTTCTACCCCATCATAAACTTCCTCTTGATTTGGAGCTTGCGCAACTTGCTCTGCAGTTTGATCTGCAATTTGCATTTGCTCAGCAGCTTGCTCTTGATCAAGATTTTGCTCTTGCTCATAATCCAGCGCAAGCTCTTGACTTTGTTCTAGCTCTTGAGTTTTCGCTTGCTCTTGCTCTTTCTCTTGTGCTTGCGCTTCTTGCTTAGCTTGCTCGGCAAGATGTTGGAATTTTTGCGTAGCAAAATTATCTTGCTCAACCTCTGCAAGCTCTTGCATTTCTGGCTTACTTTCCGTAAATGCTTGCGTTGCTTGATTAAAGTCTGCACGTAGTTGGCTTAGAGAGATGTTTACTGCATCTGCCTGATGTAATTTAAAAGCATCTGCATCTTTATTACCTTGGTTTTCACGAATTTGTTTTAACTCGATTTGGTAATCATCACTTTCTTTAATCTTTAACGCGCGCATGGTTTCTTTTTCACGCAAAGTAGATTGGTTAATTGCTTTGATACGCATGCTGGTGATTTCAAACATACTCGTATCAGGGTGGAGCATTGACCAAAGTGGAGCGCTGTATTTACCAAGATCCATTAAGTCATAACCAGCCATAGCATGAGGTGCTGGAGGATTGATATAAGAAACTATATATGAGTATTGTTGCATATGTAATTTCTCATAGTCCTGCATAAACTGTAAGGCACGTTCAAGATTAGCTTGCTCTACTTCATTTTTACCAGGTTGTTGACTTTGGACACGACGCAGGTCATGTTGCAATTGGTACTCTAAACTTTGTAAGAAAGTCATTTCCACATTTGCATTATTAATGTAATCTGCAAAGGTTTGCACAAAACACTGCGATAAGTTAGTTAACTGGTAAATTAAGTTAATATAAGTTTCCTGCATCCCCTTATTAAAAATATAAGGTGCATCTTCAGGATTAAAACTTACCAAGTTATCTTCAAAGTCACCATAGTAGCGTGACAAGTATTGTTTGAAGTTACTACGTACAGTTTTACGTACTTCTTCTTGTGCTTGCTCACTGGTTAACTCACCATCTTTTTCTTGATCACGAATCTGTAAAAGATCAAAGTGTAAATGGTTAAAGAAAGTAAAGCACGGCAGATTAAACACAGTTATGTAACTTAGCAAGCTATGCAAAGCTACCTCTGGACGTTCATGGTACCAAGACAGCAAGGTAATAATACGATTTTCAAATCGTCTTGCAGCTTCATAGTACTGTTGCACTAAAGGCAAACGTCCAGGATCAGCATAGAGAAGCTTATCAATTTCGACCACTAGATTATGAAAATAAATTGTATCGTAATCATAGTAAGTAAAATAGCGTGCTTTTAACTCAAGTAAAGCTTGCTGGATTTGCTCTTTTTCTAAAGGTGAAAGCTTTTGTAAAGCATCATCTGGATAGAGTAAAAGCTTGTCATCTTCAGGTTTGGCAAGTTTACGAGGCGTTGCTGGTAACTGCTTAAAGTAATCCGGTAAAGGAACTCCGTAGGCTACACTTTGGGCATAGATTTGTTTAGCTATGCTCATAATTTCAGCTTTTACCGTTTCTTCATTAAAGACTAAAGGATCTTTAATTTCACGACCACTTGCTAGAGCAGTACGCTGACGGCGTAAGCGGAAATTGATGTTTTGGGTAGCTTGGTCTTTAAGTTTTTCCCAGAGTTGTTGAATAATTACCTCTTGGGATTGCATACGTTCTTCAGGAGAATAAGTATTGGCAATTAACTCACGAAACGCATGCTCATGAGAAATGGTGTACTCGGTATTAGTTGTCTCTTGAATAGAACGTTCAATGCGTTGACTTGTACGTTTTTGCTGAAACTGAGTCGATAGCTTTTCTTGTAAAGCCTGCACACGACTGTTTGCTGGACGTTGTCCATAACTACGTACTAAACTTAAATCAGTAATTTTACTGTTAGCCTTGCTACGTTTACTGCTACCAGTTCCCGCACGAGTTTGATACCCGCCTCGCGCATAAGTCGCTTGCACTGCAGAACCTGCTTGTCTTGCTCCTTGTCCAGCTTGTCCACCTTGACTATCTTGTGTACCCTTACTAGCTTGTCCTGCTTGTCCAACCTGTCCAGCTACATTAGTAGTACCTGCTACTGCAGTACCTTGCTGACTTTGAGGTGAAACTACCTGATTGTTAGCATGTGGATAATAAGCATTGGCTTGCCCTTGTTGTGCAGTTCCTGATGTTTGTGCAACTCCAGAAGTACCAGAAGCACCACTATACCCACCTTGAGAACCTACTGATCCTGATCCAAAGGTTCCAGCTTGAGAAGCATTGGTCGCAATAGTGCGTGCTCCACTAGCAGGGTAACGCCCTGTCGCTTGATTTGCTTTAGGAGTATAGCTACTTCTTGCGTCTGTTTGGTAGCCTTTGCCTTTAGGAGTACTAGAGCCAGTGTAAGCATTAGTAAAAGTTGAACTTGTACCTGCGTAGGATGAAGTTCTTTCACTTACACTTGTAGCACGAGAAGCAGCACGTTCTTGCTCACGCTTTTGTTGCTCTTCATAGCTTACTTGAATTTGCTCAAACTGCGCGATTAAAGCATTATAGTCCAGATTAAAACGACGAATTAGCTTGTTAACTAAATCGCTACGATAAGCACGAGCTTTTATTTGCGCATAATATTCACCTAATTGCGCTAAAGCAAGGCGTTCGAGATCACTAGCAGCTACTTTTTGCTCAGTTAAAGTCTCAAGCGTATGCTCAATTAAGTAATCGATAAGACCAACACTTTTTTGTTTTAAAAAGTCATCATAGGCTTGGGAGCCATATTTTTTTAAATAAGAATCTGGATCTTCGCCATCAGTTAGGAAAGCAAATTGCACAATATGCTCATCTTGTAAAATACTAAGCACATTACGCGCAGCTTGCGCGGCTGCTTTGTAACCAGCAGCGTCTCCGTCAAAACAGCAAACTAGGTTTTGCGTATATTTAAAGATCTGTTGTAACTGTCCGGTCGAGATGGCAGTTCCTGAGGCGGCAACCCCCTCGTAGATGCCAAACTGGCTTAGAGAGATAACATCTAGGTAACCCTCTACAAGGATAACACGCTTGATCTTTTTACGGCTATCACGATGAGATTTTACTACTTGATATAACCCGTAAAGTTCTTTACTTTTATCGTAAAGAGTAGAACTATTAGATGGGTTTATATACTTAGCTTTATCTTTCTCATTGGTCAAGATACGACCACCAAAACCAACTATTTGCCCTTGTAAGTTAAAGATCGGGAAAATAATACGTTCACGGTAGGTGTCGTAATACCCCTCACCATTATTTGAATGACGTAAAATATCAACGTTTATTAGGTGAGTTAAAGGATCACTGATTTTAGCTAAACCATTTTTGACTAAATGGTTGTAATAGTGCATTACGGCATTATTACCTGGAGCGTAGCCCAGGTAATACAAGTTTGCCATTTCTTGGGTTAAGCCACGGTTAACCAAGTAATCAACAGCATGTTGAGTTTGTAAGAGTTGTTGATGATAAAAATCAGCGACTTCTGTAATTGTTTGCTGATCAAGTTGTAAAGATTGCTTACGGGCTTGTTCTCTTTCTTGTTCTTCACGTGTACGATTATCTTCTTCGTATTCCACGGGTAAACCAACTAAGTTAGCTAGTTCAATCACAGAATCCTTGAAGTTTAAACCATTATAATCACGTAAAAAACTTAAAGCGTTCCCTTTGGCTCCACAACCAAAACAGTGATAAACAGCACGCTCATCATCTATATGAAACGAAGGCGTTTTTTCACTATGGAAAGGGCAACAAGCTTTGAATTTACGACTACCAGCATTTTCCAATTTTATATAGCGACCAATTATGTCACTTAGAATCGCTTTATCCTGTAACTCTTCAATAAAAGATGGCTTGATAAAGTTCGAACTCATAGGAAAATAAATTCAGGGGTACTTATAGAATTGCCTTAAATTACTTTAGGGCTTAAGGCTTTTTAATTTGCTTTAAGGCTTTAAGTTGCTTTAAAAGTTAAGTATGTAAGTGTTTATATCGCAGGAAAAACCAAAAAATTACGTGAAAATTTAAGCGTTCTTCCGGTTCTTCCGGTCTTTGTTTAATCTTAAAGAGGGGATCTTAATTATATAAGAGATAGCAAGAAAAGTTAAACGTTTTCTTATTCTTACTATTTTAAAACTAAAGTCAAGTTTATGGGAAACTTTCTTCTGCCTCATCTACCCAACTTAAACAGCTTTGCATTGCTTAAACTGTAAATTAACAGTCCCCCAAATTGCTTCTCAACTTCAGCTCAAATTGCTTCTTAGCTTCAACTCAAAATGCTTCTTAGCTTCAACTCAAAATGCTTCTAGCTGTAACTCAAATCAAACGTTACAGCTCCTTAAATTTTGAGTCGTTTCATCATGTTCTTCTTCACCAGAAGAATTTGCAATAGGAAAAAATTTTTGACCACTTTCTTCTAATTTTTTCATAAAAAGCTAAGCAAATATCTGGATTATTACCTCTAAGATTTTTAAGTGCAAACTCATATTAATTGAGTAACTACTACGGGAATTAATCTCACCCAAAAATCCTATTTTTCTCTTTTTATCACTAAAAAACACAAATATCAGTAGCAATGAGCACAAATTGATAAATTTTTTACTGTTACCCAGCAACGACACTTTTATGTCTATTTTTTGAAAAAACCAACACAAGATTTAAATAAAAATATAATAAAGGTATAGAAAAAGTTACATAGAGGCATTAGAAAAAACTTACTAAGCTAATTCTTTTTTACCTATGATTTTGTTTAATCTTCAAAGAAATCATTTACAAAGTTTTTGGTAAAAGTGGTAATGGTTTTTTCTAAGCGCTTCCTTTAACTACAAACAAAAAATCAGTTTTTTATCTTTATAAATTATATAAAGTTACAAACAGAAAACATTCTAGTTTTTTACAAACACAAACGCAGAATCCAAATCAAACCGTACAAACTTTACAATTAGAACCACACAAATTAGATTTGTTCAGGTCATTCGACTTGAGTTTGGCGATCTATATGAAGCTCTAGATTGTGATCTTTTAGGCTCTGATAGGGGATCACAATTTATAGATCGGCAAGCTTAAACTAGCAGGTAAATTTACCTGCGGATATTCAAGGTTGGGTCTTAAGCATTGCTTGAGACTTTTTTGTTGCCCGCCTATGGTTTACTATGTGGTTTTACCATGTGATTTACCCTGCTTGCTAATTGCAGATCTAATTTTCCCGTTTACTTTATTATCCAAACTTAGCAAAACAGTCAATTATAAGAGAGGCATTTGCCTCTCTTTTTTCATAAGCTAACTTAAGCAAATTGAGGCTAACATTTGTAGTTAGGTTGTTTGGTTGTTAGTTTGGTTGTTAGTTTGGTTGTTAGTTTGGTTGTAGTTGATTTTTTTCGGATTTAAAACGCAAAAAAACGGAGATTTCTCTCCGTTTTTTTTCAATTCTAACAAAATTAGAATTTGTATGATAAGTTGATCGCGAACGAACGATTTGGTTGCCAGTAGTTGTCTCTTTCTGTACCATGCAGATCACCCACTGATTCCCAAGTTTGGTAAGTTTTATCAAGTAGGTTATACAACATAAAACCAATTGTTAGACGCTCGTTTGGTGTTAGGTAGAAACCATAATCTAACGTCGCCCAACCTGGTACTGGAGCAGCATAACCACCATAGATTGGATCTACACCGATGTACTTAGATTTTTTCGCTTTATTAAAGTTTAATCTTAAGAAAGTGTTGAAGTTCTCTTGACGGTAAGATAGGTTAAAGTTACCACCAAATGGAACTACACGGCTCACACCTTCACCAGTTTTAGTGTTTTTACCCTTAGCCCAAGCTAAAGTTGTACTCACACTCCAACCTTTTAAACCTTTGTATAAACCAGCTAGTTCATAAGCACCTGTGTACTCGATAGCATTGATAACTGTTGGGTCATCGTTATTTACCATGATCTTAGCAGTACATTCATTACTTGCCGTAACATTAGCACATGCTAAGTCGATCATGTTTTTGAAACGAGTATGCGATAGAGTTAGGTTATGTTTGTAGTAATCACCATTAAATGCCCAGCTTAAAGAGTAGCTTGTTGCTCTCTCTGGAGCTAGATTTGGATTAGGTACAGCTTCCCAGTGGAAGTAAGTAGAAGGGAATAACTCTGTAAATGATGGTAAACGCGTAGCTTGACTCACCATAAAGCTAAGTTCACTTTTCTCTGTTGCTTGCCAATCTAGGTTTAAGCCCCAACTCCAAGCATTGTATTTTTTAGTTGGGTTAGCAGCTACATACCCCGGTGTACGACCTTCTGTTTTCTCTAAAATACCTTTGTTGCTATAGTCAGCATTTGCTCTTAACGCATCGTATTTTACACTTGGCGTAATTGCTACATTGTATTGTTTTAAAGTAAAGCGATTTGAAGCAAATACACCTTTACGTGCTAAAGTCGTAGGTGGGAAGTAAGTCACAGCATTCGCTGTTGTTGAACTACCTACAGGTAAGTTTAACTGTGTCTTGTTGTCTTTAACATGAGAAACACGATCTTGTGACCAGCTTACCCCATACTCTAAACGTGAGCCCACATTTTGGCTTAAGTTAAACAGCTTAGTTAAAGCTAAGTTAGCATACTGCCCTTTTTGTTTTTGAGTAGTAGTAACCGTACCTAACATGTAGTAACTCATAAAGAGAGGGTTATAGTTATATACGTCTAAAGCTGTACTTGCACTTTGACGTCCGTATAACCAAGTGATCTTATCTGCAAAGAAAGTATTAACAAAGTGTTCTCCACTTAAAGAGAAGTACCAACGCTCATTAGCATTACTTTGCCAACCACGTCCTGCACTAAATCTTGCAGTTTTTGCTTCAGAAAGGTAAGTACTTTCATATTTACCACCACTTAGAGTTAGACGGTGGTCTTCGTTAATGTCCCAACGAAGTTTAGCAAAGATGTCTTTGTTAGCTACGCGGAATTTATTCATTTTTGCGTAGATATCAGGATCTTCTACTTGTGCTTCATGTTCATTACGACGAGTGTAAGAAACTAAACCTGCTAAGCCTGTAGAAGCTGATTTAAACGCTACTACGTTATTAACCATCCAAGTTTCATAACGGTCATCATATGACAGTCTAGTTTGCGCCCCAAGACTACGGTTTGCTAATAAAACATCTTCTGGGTCAATTGTTTTTAATGAAAGATGACCAGCTAGATTAGTAAAGCTGTTGTTAAAAGTAGGTCCACGATAAACTTCAAAACCTTTTAAGTTAGCTGTATCAAAGTAATTTAGACCTTTGGCATCATCATGCCCGAATTTGTAGCTAAATGGTAAAGGAATACCATCTAATGACATACCTACACGTTCAGTACCTACACCAAAGTCATCTTGCATCCCGCCAATCCCGCGGATTACAGGTGCTTCATATACATTGTTGTCTGCTAAGTTAAAAGTTACCCCTGGAACATTAGTAACAAAGTTACGTAATGTTAAAGAAGCATCAACGGTTTCATTAGTTTTTCCAGGAATGGCACTTGTCGTTGTTTGCGTACCAGTCACAACGATAGTAGTTAAATTAGTTGCAGTACCTTCTGCCAAAGCTACTGCACTAAAGCCTAGAGACATCATCCCTAGAGCTAGGCTAGTCATACGCATTATTTACGTCTCCGAAAAAAGTCTCGCCGACTTTTTTGTTATTAACACTAAAATTAAAGTAAATGAGAGATTTTTGAGAGGGTTTTTCCTAAAACATAGCTTATTTAGATTTGAACAACTCAAAGGTTTAATTTGCCAGTCCTTTGAAGAGTTCAAACTAAAAGAAAAGCTAGAAAGCTAGAAAGCCAAAAAGCCAAAAAGCTGAAAAGCTGAAAAGCTGAAAAGCTGAAAGCACAAAAACAGAAAAGCAATGAGATGATACTTGCCGAAAGATCTTGCTTTGTTATTGCTTGTGATCTTGTATTCACCATGCTTTAATCTTGTCTTAATCTGGCTTTGATCTTGCCTTGATCATGCCTGATTTTACCTAATCTTTAACCTGCTTTGCTCATTCTTTTTTATTGATTTCTAAAGCTTTGAGGAAAAATTTAATCCTCTTTATTAGAAGCAACTAGAGGAACTAATATAGTCACCGTTAACAGCTCTAGCTATGCCATGCTCCTAAGGTTAAGAGGATTTAAATAAAAAATGCAAATAAGAATTATTTACATTTTCATTTATCACATTATACTTAAAGATCTGTTATAAATATATAGTTTTTTGCTTATTTTTAGCAAAATGTGATCCATGTCACAAAATTACTTAGAGAGATATGGGATTTAAGGCTAGTTTAAGGCAAATTTAAGGAAGAGAAGTAAGACTTAATCCATAGGGATTCCCGAAATTGA
>NZ_NRHC01000062.1 GCF_003585885.1 Psittacicella hinzii
CCCAACATCAGCTGTTTACAAACAACTAGAGGTTAAAGGGCAACCCTAGGTTTTGTGTCTTAATCACGAGGGACAGACTCCTGCCACAACTCTAATATCGAGAGGCACAGAGAAGTTTCCCAACATCAGCTGTTTACAAATATATCAAGGTTACAATGCCCACTGCCAGAACCAAGGGCTCGGGGAGATCGCCGCCCAGCTCACCCTCCGAGGAATGCCCCTTCACTTTCTGATGGGGAACCGCAGGAGGTGAGTTGGGCAGGCGATCGACAGCTCAAAGTACCGACGCCAACGAAGTACGTAAAAGTATGTACTTACTCAAGCTTATGCTATAATGTATTTGTGTTTTCGGATTAGCATGCTTGAGATATTTTCTCTTGAGGTGTTAGTCCTTTTTTAGTGTCTGGGTAAATCGTAATTCTTTGATTATTATGGAAATCTATATAAGTTACTACTGCTTGTATACAATGATCCACACTTAAGAAACCACCTTTTGGTTCGCAGTCAACTCGCATACATGAGAATCTACTTTCAGTTGGAGCATTGTCATAGCATGCTCCTGTACCTGATATGCTTTCTTTTATGCCGTATTTCTCTAAAGCGAGCTTATACTCTTGGCTTGTGAACTGTGTACCTTTATCATGTTGTAGCATGATCACTTCAGAGGCATTTTCAGGCTTGTTTTTCATTGCCATGTCTAAAGCCATGATTGCACTGTCAGTATCTGGATTTTTACTCATGCAATAACCTATAATTTTTCTAGAATAGAAGTCTAGAACTATACAAGCGTACACTTTTCTCTTGCCGTTTGGGCTTTGAGAATCACGTACGGTGAAAGTAACCGTATCTGTACCGATTTTCTCGTATGGTAATGAGCATTGGAAATCTCTGCCCATTAAGTTATCACCAACAGAAGCGTGAGCTACTCTATTCTTCGCTTTACGCTGATCGCGGATAAACTTGTAAGCATACAGTTTGTACTTTCTGATTACCTTTTCAACTACTTTATGATTAACCTTTTTACGAGGAAATAGTTCTCTGATTTCTGCGTCAGTTTCATATTTTTCTTCAATCATCTTGTTAATCAAGCAGGTAAGTCTCCTAGCTCCATAATTTAAGTAGGGTAGGAACTTTGGGCATTGTAGAATCTCATCTTCTAGGTCTTTAACATTCTCACTAACATCGATTTCTTTAGTTCTGAGAACAATGATTGCCTCTTTGAGAAACAGCTCTCTGCGTTCTACTGAACTTTGCGGTTTATCGACGTTGTTGTAGTAAGTTGCTCGATTAAATTTCAAAGCTTTACAGAGCTTTGTAATAGTGAATTTGACAGTCTTGAATTGAGATATCTTCTTGATAATCTGGCATTTAGTCCATACATCAACTTCATTGAATGTCTTATCTACATCCATTCTGTAAAGTAATTTATTGGCTAGTTCCATAATCTGGTAAGATTCATTACTTTTTTCCATACCGAAAAGAGTAGATTCTAACAGCTCTTTATGCTGATCATAGCCTGGAGCAGTT
>NZ_NRHC01000063.1 GCF_003585885.1 Psittacicella hinzii
GCTCTTTATTGCAAAAGCTCATTATCACAAAAATCCTTTTACTAAAGAGGCTCTTGCTCTTAATTCAAGAAGCTTAAACCTAAAAAGCACCTCAAATTAAGCTTAAAGCTTAGCTTAAAGACTAAAGCTTAAAGTTCAAAATTTATAGTTCCTCTTCCCATAAAAACGTAACAAATCTCTTTTCTTTTTAGATAACAGCCACCGTTATCTTTGCTCTTTCAATATCTGATCTTTCCTTTCAATACCTTGATAACTAGTTTCCTAACATTTAGCTTTGCAAGATTTAGCATTGCAACATTTAGCTTTGCAAGACTAAGCTTTGTAGCATTTAGTTTTGCAACATCTAGTTTTATCAACCGGGGACTTTCTTTTTTAATATGTACAAACTCTCAGCTTTTACTCTGTTGAGTTGTAGCTCCTAGGTTTGTTTTAACTAGTTTTATAACTAGGATTAACTGCTACTACTAAACTGTTACTCAACAATAGGTAAGTAAAGTAAACAAATAGAGGTTTGTTCTCACAAAGATTTTAATTTCTTACGTTAATAAGTAAAAGTTATTAAGTTATAAGATTTTTATAAAGTTAGTAGGTTTATTATAAAAATTAGGCTGTAAAAAGGAGATATTGATTAGCTGTATAGGTTAGCTAGCAACTAGCTAATTAGGATATGAGATTTGAACGCGAATAGGCTTTTTTGTCATAGTAAGTCAGTAGGTTACAACAGTAAGTTGCAACAGTAAGCTACAAGTATTTCAAAGTAAGTTACAAGCCTTGCAAAGTAAGGTTTGTTTTACTTTTTACTTTAGTTGCAAATTACAGGTTACACTTAGTTACAACCCGAGGTTTTAACTAAGAGTAAAGCTTACTATTTGTAAGGAATATAAGCATTATACTAATTTTTAGGTTGGGAAGCAAGAAAAAAAGACCAAGTTGTCTTGGTCTTCTTAGGAAAGAAATTTGATTAATTTCTTTATATAGTCTCTTTATTAACGATGCAAAAATTATTGTCCACTGCTTAATTACAGATAATCAGCTTCTCGAGTTAAAAACTCAAGGGGTTTGTCTACCACAAAGAGAGCAGAGAGCTGTTAACCCCTCAATAGCTCAAGATTGTAACTAAAGATTATAGCTAAAGATTACCAGAGATAATCTCAGGCTTAGTAATCAAAGTTAAGTAAGCTAAAGAGATAAGTTCTCTTTACAGTAAATTGTTGATCAATCGACAAAAAAGCAGGTAGATGATAATTTTTACATCTAAAATTATACAAAAAAATGCGCTTAATTGTGACTTTTTTATAATAAAGTTAATGCTTTGTCTGTATATTTCTACTTAAAATCAATTAGTTAGATTAAAAAGTAGATGAGTAAACTACTCAAGAATCTCATCAGCTTCTTCTAATGGGATTTGTACAGATTTTACATATTTTTGCACTTTGCTTTGTCCTTGGTTTACTTTGAAGTAGGTTGCTTGAAGCTGTAAAGCTGCAAGTAACTGCTGACCAGTAAACTCTGGTACAGGGTATTGATTTAAGCTAGTGTAAAAAATTACACGTTCGTAATCTTTAGCAACTAGCAGATCAATTGGATAGCTACTTGCTTGCAACCAGTTACTTGGACAAAGTTGAGAACTTACAGGAGTAATGCTTGCAAGGTCGCGTACTTTATTAAAGCTACGTTGGTCTTGCTCTAGTTCGAGGCAGTAGTGGATGTAATCCACACTTGCACGACTTAAGTGCATTACTAGATCAGGTTTAGATTGAAGCTCTGCTTGTGCTAGAGGTTGATTATCAGCCTGTCTAAAGTAAGTACCCCAGAGGTACACGCCGCTAAAGTCATTTAAATGCTGTGGTAAGCCATGCGCTAATTGCGCAGCAATAGCTTGTGGGCTATTGTCTTGTTCCCCTTGCTTGTCAAGCTCAAACGGGAGTTTGGTTGCGTCAAGCAGTGGACAAAGTTGTGGACCTAAGTCATTGCGCAGGGAAATTTGTTTAGCCAGACTTTGACCTGACGGATGGTTAGCCAGAGCTTGATGTGAGCATAAGTATTGTTGGCGTTCTTTTAAGTAACTAGTTACGCCTTTGTAAACTTGCTCTTCAAGGATATCAAGCGTTTGTTGGCTAACAATTTGTTGTTCTTTGCAGTTATCTGGATCAAGATTTGCACATGGTAAGTTAGTTGAGTATGGACGGTATACTAAAGCTTCTAACTTAGCATTGATAAAGCTAGTGTAGTTCTCGAAGAACTCAGCTAGCATATTTTTGTAATAGTTATCCGCACCAGCTGCCGAGAGCACAAAGAAACGTTTTTGCACAGGGAATTGACTGCGTGCAAATTCTTCTGGAGCGTCAGTACTAAAGGTTACTCCTGATCTTACCCAAAAGTCTAAGTAGTTCTTTAACTTAGTTGGGATATTGTGGTTATATACCGGACAAGCGACAAAGATTAGATCCGCTTGTAAAAACTCATTAATGATATTGTTAGCTTGCGCTAAAGCTAAACTTGGATGAGTTTCAGGGAAGTCACGCGACAGTGCACTGTTAACGCGGTATTTGTAAATCCCGATTGAGTAAACTTTACTCGCTAAAGCTTCTGCTGTTGTACGGTTAAAGTTAAAACCAACATGTTGTTTTAGAATTTGATCCCATGAACCATTGTAAGTTGGAATACGTACACGGTTTAAGTGCTCATGGTACAAGTGGTTAAATGCTTGATCTGCATAGCATGGATCAAAAAGAGCGTTTAATAACTCTGGGTGTTGGATTTGTGGGTACTCTTCAGGGTTAGCCACTGAACGACCAGCATGAAGCAACTCAAAGTACATTTGTACGTCTTGTTTGTTGCTATAGATAAAACGAGTTTTATCCCCTTTAATTAGAGGTAAAAGGTTTTGTTGGTAAAAAGGTTTTAAGATATTGCTAAGGTAGTAATCATTGAACTCGTTAGCTAGAGCACTAGTTGCAGTTTCCCCAAACCAATTGAACTCAGCAAATTTTTGCGAAAACTGTGAGCGGAGGTTTAGACGTAAAGGGTTGAACTGATCAGTTACTTGTAGATGACCGTAAGTGTAGTTAAACGGTAAAGCATCTACATCACGCACCATTAGTTTTACTTTAGCTGGATCACATTCAAGGAGTTGGTTGTAGAATAAACTAAACTCTGCAAGAGTTTGTTGCGTAAAGTCAGTAATGCTTAGATCTAGATTACGATCTTGCGCAGATACAACTTCAACCAGTTTATCTAAACCACGTTCTTGCAAAAAATTAATAACAGCCTGACTAAAGTTTTCTTTAGTGTCGTGTTGACTAAGATTTAACTCGTGGTTAAACCTTTCAAGAATGTAAGGGGTAAATTTTTGGTAAATGAGATTAAACTTATCTAGGTTGATGTATTGATAAGTTAAATCTGTTTGGGTGTTATAGTCCTCGACAGCACTAACCATAGTCTGTAGGGCTTGATTCAAAAGCCAATCAGTTTGCGAGAAGTTATTTGGTTGTAGTGTCGATTTTAAAACTAAAACGTTTAACATAAAACGTCCTCGATACTAAGAGTTAAATAGGGTTGCTCTGCACCCTAGTGGGAGATGGGAGAAACAAGAATTGAGAACTGTGATAGCGTCTCAATAGTTTTTGTTTTTAAAGTTAGTTTTACTTGTTGCTTGAAGCAGGTAGCCTTGCTTTAAGCTGGAAGTTTGCTTTAAAGTAGGTATTACTGTCTTATTAGATCATTAGCTCAAGATTAGCACAAGCAGGTAGGTTTGCTTTTTACTTTAAGCAGTTAACTTTGTTTAAGCTTGGAGTGTTTTGCTGGTAGGTAGCTATGGATACTACGGATCCTACTGGATCTTTAGGGATCTAACGCAAGTTATATTAATGTAAGTAGTTATATATGGATAAGTAGTTATATAAGGGTAAGTGCAATTTTATGCACAACTTTATACCTACTTTATACACTACACTAGCGAGCAGTTATGTCCGTAGGTAGGAGGTAAGTGCTATTAACTTTTTACCTAACTTTGTTACTTTTATCCACTACTTTATACACCACCAAAATCTATTGGTGGAGTACTGCGTATCCAGTACCGGCAACCTTTAAGCTTAAATAAAGCTTAAGGGATTAGATTCGTTTTGCAAAGATATGGGATTGCAAAGATAAGCTTCTCTATCTTCTATCTCCCTATCTTCTATCTTATCTAAGGTAGAAATCAAGAAGGACGAATCTGCAATATTAGCTACCAGCCAATAGCTGTAAGATATTAGCTATCAAGTATTAGCTATTAGCTTGTAAGCTTGATGACAAAGAAAAATTTAGTTAGTTTGGGGATCTGGCAAGATAGCTAAACTTCTTAGAGATTTAGCCTAGCTAAATTTTTCCACGTTAGAGATGAAATTAAGGAATTAGAGAGATTTAGGGAATTGTCTCTAGTTCTTGGTTACTACTAAATTTTGTCATCAGGTAAAAGATCTAAGTCAAGGATAAAATGGAAAAGTTTTTTCCATAAGTACAATCAAACATTGTCTTAGAAGTAATCTTTAAAGATTATTCTTTAATTATAAAGGTTTACCGTTTTCTTGGCTTACATTTATTTCATCAAAGAGGAAAAAATATTTGTACATTTAACATGGTTTTGTACATTTAACATGGTTTTGTGCTTGGTTAGAGAACTAAAAAGGTTTTTTGGATAGGCTGTGATACAAGGTAGACAAGTCTGAGGAAGCGTGCATATGCAGTGGGATATATCTGCAGGATAGAAACGATAAGAAGAAGTTGTTAGACGAGAAATGCAAAATAGTTTTACAAAAAATCAGGTTAAGCTAAGAATTTGCAAAATATTTTTATGATCCAGATGTAAATTATTGTAGACAATCTAACCATTTTAGGATAGAAACTATTTGTTTTCTCAAAACTCCATTAAAAAAAGTTGTGCAGAATTTAAAGATGAATATTATAATATTCGGAAATAGATAATTATATAACCAATATGCAACTAGTCCATCTCATAACATATGAGGTGGGCTTTTTTGTATTTTGTATAGATTTTATCTAATATTTTCAGCGTTTTGAAGAGTTCGATTTTAGGCTTCTATTTTTTTATTTACCTGCAAAATATGAGTAAAAATATTGCATTTTTTTTTTGAATGTGAAAAATTTAAATAAAAATATCAGGGGCAAAAATTAGTGAAACAATATGAACTGGGAAATTGCAAAATTGGAGAGGTAGTTGTAAGAGTTTGGAAAGGCAGCAGTAAAAGTTTGGAGAGGTAACTGTAAAAGTTTAGAGAGGTAACAGTAAAAGTTTGGAGAGGCAGTTGCAAATGTTTGGCAAGACAATTGCAAAATTTTTAGAGAGGCAATTGTAAAAGCTTGGCAAGGCTATTGTTAGTAGTTGAGGGTGGGATCTATTGTAAAAGCCTACAGAGGCAATTGCAACACTTAGCGACACACGTAGTGACACAATGGACGCAAATAACACTTTCACAAATTTTAGGCATGAAAAAAAGTGGTTTCGCATTTAATATTTAATTTATAAACGGTAATAAACCAGTTATAAACTCACTTTACACATCACATAGAAACCTGAAACCACTTAAATGACCGTGTATTATTGTAACACATAAAACAATAAAAGTTATAAACTTTTTTATTTTGTGAAATTTAAGATCAATAAGTACTTATCTGCCCTAGCTAACCATTCTAGCTAACCATTCTAGCTAACCCATTCTAGCTAACCCATTCTAGCTAACCATTCTAGCTAACTTATTCTAGCTAACTTATTCTAGCTAACCGATCTTTGTTACCCCTCTCTTTCATTTCGAAATTAGAATAGAAATTAGAAGTGGTAAACCAATCTTTTGCTAAATACAGCAAAGTGCAAATAATAGGCGTATAATAGCTTACTAGTTTTTTACCTAATATATTGTTATATGCAGATAGTTGTAAAAAACTTATTTTATGTTTAGTGGATTAGGTTTAAGAGTTTTTTATGAAAAATGATAATGTTCCTCAAGGACAGGCCTCGACAACCTACCAAGGTTTTGACGCGGTAACTCCTTATCAAATAGAATTGTGTAAGCGCATGCCACCAACGGCGTGGTTAGTGTTTATTTTGGCATTTTTCTCGGGCTATGTGGGGTTAGCAAATGATGCTATTACTCCAGCGATTAATGATCTAGTAAACTACTTCCATACAGATGAAGCGCACATTCAAGCAATAGTTCCTTACTTTGTTTTAGGTATGGGAATTGGACAGTTTATTTGGGGACCAACCATTGACCGCTTTGGGCGTAAGACAATTGTTATTCTTTGTGCCTTAGTAGCGGTTGCTTTAAACTTGAGTATGTTAGTAATTCATGAGTACAACTCATTAGTTGCGGTACGTATTTTCCAAGGAATGGTTTTCTCTGGCATGGGAGCTGTGCCTCAAATAGTGTTGAAAGACGTGTTTTCACCACGTGAGTTTGTAATTTACAACTCTTGGTTAATGACGTTGTTCCTCTTTGCTCCAGCAATTGCTCCACTGTTTGGTGGGATTGTTTTAGTTAAGTTAGACTGGACTTGGATTTACCTCATTATTAGTGCAATGATCATTATTTCGACCATTTGCTATATGCTGTTTATTCCAGAGAGTTTAGATCCAGAGAAAAAACAACCGTTTAATACCAAACGTATTTTTAAGAACTACGGCACGATTTTAACAAGTCCTCGTTCTTTATGGTTAATAGTATTGAACTCTGTGTTCTCGGTAGTGATCTTTAGCTTCCCAACGTTATTACCAGCAATTTACATTACTGATTACGGGGTAGATCCAGATCACTTTGGTTACTACTTCTTACCTTTAATCGTTTCGATTATTATTGGTATTCAGTTAAACCAATGGTTTATTCGCCGTAACTATTCACCAGTAAAACTTTGGTTATTTGGTGCAGTAGCGCAAGGGGTAACAACCATTGTTAACTTTGTAGTTGCTTACAACTACCTAGGGGTGAATACCATTTTATTTGCTCTGTGCTTAAACGTACTCTTCAATGGTTTCCAATTAGGGAATATGTTCGCAATTTACCTAATGCAGTATCCATACATGACAGGAACTGCAACTTCAATTATGACGGCTATTCGTCTAATTGTTGCGGGAATGATTGTAACCTACTTCTCACATCTAGATCGTTTAGGTGGAGCAACTCTACTAATTACCAATGCAATTGTTTTATTAATATGTATGGTGATGAGTATTATCTTCAATCGTCTGTGGAAAGTTGATGAGTCAAGCAAACACTTAGCAACTAATCAACCTGAAGAGACAGCAGAGAAAAAGTAACGGCAATTTAAGTTTAAGCTAGTAAGCTAGTAAGCTAGTAAGCTAGTAAGCTAACTCCTTAAACTTAAACTTGAACTTGTAAGCTGCTACTATCTACTTTTGGAAGAAAGAGGTAGTTGATAGTGTTACAAGTATTACAAGTTGGTAGTGCTACATTAACACTGTACAGTTGTACAACTGTACAGCAGAACAACTTTACAACTTTGTAACTTTACAAGGGTAAGGTTACTACAATTGCAAAATAGCGTCTTCTTGTTATAGAGCAAGAAGACGCTATTTTTGTTTGTGGGTTAGTGGTAACTTTGAAGTGGTTTAAAGGTAAGTAGCTTGAAGTAGTCGAAGATAAGCTGCTTGGGTATTCAAGGTGAAGTAGCTTCAAGGTGAAGTAGCTTCAAGGTGAAGTAGCTTCAAGATGTTAAGAAGCTTCAAGATGTTAAGAAGCTTCAAGATGTTAAGGATAAGTTATTTCAAGATGGTAAAGATAAATTTCTTTGCCTTTACCCAATAATGTCCCTTTATTTCTTTGTGTGTTTAGTTTTTTTCTAAAGAAATCTTCTTCGAAGATATCTTAAAATCCCCTTAGGTTAGTAAAAATAACTCTTTACAATGCAAAAGATTGAGGGCATAATCTAGAGGCAAATTTTAATAATTAAATGAAAAATATTAATTTTATGAGTAAAGAGCAAACAACAAACGAGACGGTAGGTCAGGCTTCAAGTACCTACGTTGGCTTTGATGCGATTACGCCTTTCCAACAAGAGCTAAGAAAGCGTATTCCAAAAGTGCCTATTCTATTAATGATTTTAGTTTTCTTCTCAGCGTTCTCTGGATTAGCAAATGACGCTATGGTACCGGGGATTAATGAGCTAATGGAAGATTTTAAAGTAGATAGCAATGCTATCCAGCAAATCGTTCCTTACTTTGTGATTGGTAACGGAATTGGTCTTTTCCTCTGGGGACCAACTATCGACCGTTTTGGACGTAGAAGTATTATTATCTTCTGTGGGGTATTGGCGATAATTTTAAACTTCATTGCAACCATGGTAGATACTTACAGCCACTTACTTGCTGTAAGGGTAGTTCAAGGGATTGTTTACGCTGGTATGGCAGCAGTACCATCAGTAGTACTTAAAGATATCTTCTCCCCGCGTGATTTCGTAGTGTACAACTCTTGGTTAATCACCTTATTCCTGTTTACCCCAGCAATTGCTCCGTTAATTGGAGGTTGGATTATCCTTCACTCTTCATGGGCATGGGTATTCCACGCAATTTCAATTGCTATTATCTTTGCCGTAATTCTGTATGTTATTAAAGTTCCAGAAACTTTAGATCCAGAAAAACGTCAATCATTTAATACTATTCGTATTATTAAGAACTATGGTTCGATCTTACTAACACCAAGTTCAGTTTGGTTAATTTTATTAAACATCTGTTACATGCTGGTAATTGTTGGTCCACCAAGTTTACTACCAGTAATTGCAATTAACATTTACCACATTTCTAGTGAGCACTTTGGTTACATTACTCTACCTATTGTGGTGGCAGTAATGATTGGTATTCAAGTAAACCAATTTTTCTTACGTCGTGGTGCTTCACCAATTAAAATGTGGTTAATTGGTACAACGTTACAGTTGATCTCCCTAGCGTTTAACTTAATCGTTATCCTTACTTATCAAAACCTGTGGTTAATCCTTGGTTGTCTAGTGACTAACTGTTTATTTAACGGTTTACAAATTGGTAACACTATGGCGATCTACCTAATGCGTTATCCACATATGACAGGTACGGCAAGTTCAATGATCAATGGTTGTCGTATGCTAGCAGGTGGGGTAATTGTTACGCTCGTAGGTCACTTACCTATTAATGGTGGTAAGACTTTATTAATTGCTGCTACTGCTTCATTAGCAGTTGCTGCAGCTTTATCTTACAGCTATAACTTAATTTGGAAAACTCGCTCGGACAAAAAAGCTCCAGCAACGGTTTCTTAAGTTTGGCTTACTAAAGCCTGTAAGTTGGTTTACAGCTCACACAAACCAACAAAGTGGTTCACTAAGAACCAAAACCTACAAATTGGTTTTCCAAAAACAACAAAAGAGTTAAGCCAGAGTCGAAATACTCTGGCTTAACTCTTTTTCTTTTGCTATTTTTGTCATACCGTTTCTTAGAGAAGCGCTTTTCCTTTGAGTAAGGTGTAGGTGTAACTTTTCCCCTAAGTTTGGTATATCTAAGAAAGCTAATTAGTCAACTAAATACTCAACTACTCTAACTTCTAAGTCAGCGGCAGAGATTGCTTGAATTAGAGGAATTGCAGTTAAGAAGTGATCTGTATTCATATGTGCTTGCAGATCTTCTTGGCTTTGCCATTGTTCTACAAAGGTATAAGTGTAGTCTTCACCTGCAACTTTACCGCAGTTATAAGAAACACAACCTTTGTCTTTACGCGAAGCTTCAATTAAAGGTTTAGCAATTTCTTCAAATTGTCCTTCTTTACCTGCTTGTAATTTTACAATTGCATAAACAGCGATCATATAAATACTCCTGTGTTTGTAAACTTCTCTTTATTATAACACTTAGAGAAGTTTTATTCTTTTTAGCAGAGGATTAAGTTAGACGAGGAGCTAGCTAAGCTAAACTTTAGTTAGTGCTTGGTAACTTAATGTCCCATCTTCTTGTTTCTACTTGTTCCTATACTCTACTATGGCTACTTAATTGTTATGATTGTTAGAACTGTTAGGCTATGATCATAGTTTTTATATATTGTTTTCTAGGTATTGTAAAGGAGAAATGAATAGCTCAGGAAAATATCAATTACAGGGATTACAGTAATAACCTTATATGATTACATGGTTATTGTGAAAAAATTTTTTACCACTTGTTTCGGTGAAACTGCGTAAACTACAGAGTTTTGAGCTAGATAATAATGAGTAAGTAAACACTTAGCTATTTACAAAGTGATTTTTATTCTCTATAATAAAAATACATTTAGTAAAGGATAGTTCTTTTTTCTAAATTCTATTCATTACAATTCCTTAAATCAAAATTAAATCTTCTTAATCTTATTTCAATTAGCATTGAAAGGCCATGAGCCTTTCATGCTTTTCCCATTTGAAGCAATAAAGCACATCTCCATTTAATAGGTAATTGAGCGGGATGATTACTAAGCGTAATAATCAGGTTCTCTTATTGTATTAAATTGCTTTGTTGACTTCACCAGCATTTATTGTTGAGCATATTTTGATGCAAGCAATAAATTAGTGAATACGTTTTCTTAGGACGTATTTCAAGACACAATGAAAGTAGAATAGGCTAGAAGCAAGTGTTTCCACTTGCTTTTTTCTTTTGTCTAAAAATCTTGTATTGCTTGATTAACTTCTACTGATATTGCCTAACTAACCTATACTGATATTGCTTGGCTAATCTCTGCTGATATTGCTTAGCTAACCTCTGCTGAAATTATTTTACGAGAAAACAAATAAAAAATTAGCAAAGAAGAAAAATATCTGCTATAATATGTCAGTCGATTTAATTCTTAAAAAATCTCAAGATAATTATTTTAGTGTTTTTTCGGAGAAAAACTCTCTCAAATGAGTTAGTTTTAGAAAGAATGCTGTTGTCTTGTATTTTGCAGAGATTAAGTTGATTTTAATTTTTAACTGAAATTTTATTTCGGCTCTCACTTGTTTTTAATCCTTGCCTTTATATAGATATGAGAGCTATCTCAAAGGCTTTTACCCGTAAGGATCAGTAATGCGTCACTACGAAATCGTATTTATGGTTCACCCAGACCAATCTGAACAAGTTCCTGCAATGATCGAACGTTACACTGCAATGGTAACTGAAAAAGGTGGTAAAGTTCACCGTTTAGAGAACTGGGGTCGTCGTAATTTAGAATACCCAATTAATAAAATCTACAAGGCTACTTACGTTTTAATGAACGTAGAGACTACTTTTGAAGTTATCAGCCAACTAGAGAACTCTTTCCGTTACTCTGATGCAGTAATCCGTTCTTTAGTATTACGCATAGATGAAGCTATCACAACTCCATCACCTTTAGCTAAAGAAAGCGAAGACAAAGTAGTTGCTGAATAATTTATAAGAGAGTATTGAAAGTGGAAAACGAAATCACAATTGATGGCACTATTTGCGTAGAGCCACAAAAGATTATCTCTCCATCTGGAATACCTCACCGCCAATGGACTATGCAGCACCAATCAGAGCGCTTTGAAGAAGTAGGTTTACGTCGAAAAGTGTGGTTAAGATTAGCTGTATTAGTTAGCGGTCAAGAGCTTGTAAACGAAACAGACTCATATACAATTGGTACAAATGTACGTTGTACTGGGTTCATCTCAGCGCACAAAAGTCGCAAAGGTGATACTCAACTCATCTTACACGCCCAAAAAGTAGAGATTGTTGAATTTAATGAGGACGAGGAAGAAGCATAATTTGTTTTTTTCTACGCTTGACAATAGTCCACTGTGTCAGAGATATTCCAAATCTGATTAAATAAAGAGAGAACTTTATTTATATTAAGTGAGATATTTTAGAGCGGGTGATATGCTAGCCCGTACCAAACAACAATCATTGTAAAGATTTATTAATTAGGAGACAATGCCAAATGGCTCGTTTTGTTCGTCGTCGTAAAATGGTACGTCAACCAGAATTAGTTTCTGCAGTTGACTACAAAGACGTTGCTACATTAAAAAACTTCGTAAACGAATCTGGTAAAATCGTTGCTAGTCGTTTAACAGGTGTTGATGCTAAAACTCAACGTCAATTAGCTTGTGCAATTAAACGTGCACGTTACTTAGCTTTAATCCCTTATACTGACAATCAGTAATCAACCGGAGACATTTCAATGAAAGTTATTTTATTAGATAAAGTAGCAAATCTAGGTTCAGTTGGTACTGAAGTTGAAGTAAAAAGCGGTTACGCACGTAACTACTTATTACCAAGAAAAATTGCAGTATTAGCTACAGCTGAAAATCGTGCTAAATTTGAAGCACAACGTGCTGAATTAGAAAAAGTAGCAGCAGAAAAATTAGCAGCAGCTCAAGCAGTTGCTTCTAAAATTGCTGAAATCGGTACTTTAGAAATCGGTGTTCAAGCTGGTTCTGAAGGTCGTTTATTCGGTGCTGTAACTACTCGTGATATCGTTGATGTATTAGATGCATACGGTGTTAAAGTAGAAAAATCACAAGTACGTGTTAACGGTGGTTCAATCCGTGAATTAGGTGAACACGAAATTCTTGTTCACTTACACGCTGATGTGAACGCTCAATTACATGTAAATGTAGTTGCTCGTTAATTAGCTTTATTAGCCCCCTGAGAAATCAGGGGGTTAAGCATGTTTAAAATTTTTTAGTGTTCTGTCTGAAGAATAAGTTACTTGTAGTATGAGGCAAGGAGCTTGTTCTTTTTTATTTTTCAAATCTATAGCTAGGGGCTTCTTTGCATAACTGATAATTTTCTCTTCTATAGCTAGAAGTTATCTCTTCCTTAGCTAAAATTTCTCTTTTCTACAGCAGAATCTTCTTTTTACCCATAACCTGATTTTTTTCTCTCCTGTAGTTGAAGTTTTTGCTTGATAGTTTACTAAATTAGTCATCTATCCAAGTTTTTATTAGTGATTGCAGTTTGCTTTGCCCATAGCAATTTACTCTCGTACTTTTTGAGTAATTATCCTTTGCCTCTGCTTAACCTTTCCTAAACCGTTTCTAAACCTCTCCCCTTCTTATTCCTTTTCCTTAACCCTTACCCCTTCCTTTCAGTTTAAAATTATTAAAAATCAAAAGTTTAATTTTGCCTATTTGTTCGGTAACTGGGGGCTTCTTGGTTCCTCTTGGTTCAAAATTAAACTAGCTGTAATTGTTGTAGTATATGCTTCAGCATTTGTTTAGCTTAAAGTAAATTTGGGTTAAGTCAAATAGTCGAAGTTTGCTTAGTATGCTTTTGGTTTATCCCCGCTTGTCTAGTGAGTTAGAAGCCTCTAATTGTTGTATAATATTCGGGTTGTTTTTATAATTGGGGTTTTATTAATGTTTAAATTTTTAGAACAAGTACGTAAACCGACATTAGATTTACCGGTTGAAGTACGCCGTAAAATGTGGTTTAAACCATTTATGCAATCATATCTGGTGGTGTTTACTTGTTACATGGCAATGTACTTAATTCGTAAGAATTTTAACGTTGCCCAAAATGATTTAATCACTACTTATGGTTTAACAAAAACAGAATTAGGTTTAATTGGTTTAGGTTTCTCGATTGCTTACGGGATTGGTAAAACAGTAGTAAGTTATTTTGCGGATGGTAAAAATACAAAACAGTTCTTACCATTAATGCTAGTGCTTTCTGCTATCTGTATGCTAGGTTTTTCAGCATCTTTAGGTGGTGGTAGTATTGCAATTTACCTAATGATCTCTTTCTATGCGATTTCTGGTTTATTCCAATCGACAGGTGGTTCGTCTTCTTATGCAACTATTACTAAGTGGACACCAAAATCACGTCGTGGTTTCTACCTAGGTCTATGGAACATGAGTCACAACATCGGTGGTGCAGGTGCTGCCCTAGTAGCGGTGTTCGGGGCGCAATACTTCTTTGATGGGCATGTGATTGGGATGTTTATTTTCCCATCAATTGTTGCTTTAGTGATCGGGGTGATTGGTTTATGTATCGGTAATGACTCTCCGGAAGCTTATGGTTTAGGTACAGCTGAAGAGTTATTTAACGAAAAAGAATCAGAAGAAGATCGTGCTGTAGAAGAAAAGCAATTAACTAAATTCCAAACATTTGTTAAGTATGTGCTATTTAACAAAGTAATTTGGTTACTATGCTTTGCTAACGTTTTCCTTTACCCTATTTTCCCGTTTTCTTT
>NZ_NRHC01000064.1 GCF_003585885.1 Psittacicella hinzii
TCCTTTTTTATATGTTTATAACCATTTACGCCATTTGAATATACATAAACAAATGACTGCAGATAATATCATAAATGCAATTGCATATGGATAACCATATTTCCAATGTAACTCTGGCATACTATCAAAGTTCATTCCGTACATAGAAGCTACTAATGTAGGAGGTAGGAATATTACTGACATGACAGAGAACATTTTGATAATACGGTTCTGTTCAATATTAATTAAACCCATAGAAGCATCCATTAAGAAGCTAATACGTGTAAATAATAGATCATTGTTAGGTTTAATCGATTCAATATCGCGGAAAATATCACGCGCTTGTTCAATTAACTCATTAGGTAATCTTGTTTTACGTAATAAGAAACTAAGTGCGCGGTTGGTATCCATAATTGAAGTATTAATTTTAGAGGTTAAGTCCTCAAAGTAAGTTAATTCTTCAATGGCAACATCTAAATCACGACCATTATCTGAAAGTAAAATCTTTCTTGTTAAAACTTCTAAGCTAGCATAAGTATCTTCGATTAAGTCAGCTATTTGCTCGATTTTAGTTTCGAAAATATCTAGTAAAATCTCATAAGCATTACCATTAGTTAAACTCTGGTGCAAAGATCTTAATCGGTATAAGCGAAATGGTGTTAGCTCTCTAGTACGAATACTATATAATTGATCATTTTTTATAGTGAAGGCTACGGTCTCTAAATCTGCGTAGTCATCTTCATCTTCATAGAAAAAGAATGAGTGGAGATGTAAACCATCTTCGTCTTCAAAGAAACGAGCAGAAGCCTCAATATCTTCAAGTTCTAATTTTGAAACGAAATTAATATCTAGCGTTTCTTCAATGAATTGACGATCTTGCTCTGAAGCATCAATTAAATCTATCCAAATAGCTTTTTCTAACTTTTCTTTAGTTATGCTGTCTTCGCGCTTTAATTTAAGATTGTCTAAATAGTATGAAGTTATCATCTTGTTTAGCTCCTCCACGCTTGCAATATTATACCACGTTTCTTTAAAAAACTGGCTCGTTTGTGCTAAAATATAGCTAATTGTTTTTAGACAAACATTTAAAAATTAAAATTATTACAGAGGATTTAATGGCTGTTTTTTCAACAAGTGATTTTAAACCTGGGTTAAAATTCCTTTACGAAGGTGAACCTTGTACTATCGTAGAAAATGAATTTGTTAAACCTGGTAAAGGTCAAGCATTCAACCGTACACGTATCAAGAAATTAATTTCTGGTAAAGTTTTACAGGTAGTATTTAAATCAGGTGAAACTGTAGAAGCTGCTGATGTTTTTGATATCAACTTAACTTATCTTTACAATGATGGTGAGTTCTATCACTTTATGAATGACGAATCATTCGAGCAAATCGCTGCGAGTGTTGACGTTGTAGGTGATGCTGCTAAATGGTTAACAGACCAAGCTGTATGTATTATCACTTTATGGGACGGTCGTCCAATCGGTGTACAACCACCTAACTTTGTAGACCTTGAAGTTGTTGATACAGATCCAGGTCTTAAAGGTGATACAGCAGGTACAGGTGGTAAACCAGCTACTTTATCAACTGGTGCAGTAGTAAGAGTACCTTTATTCGTACAAATCGGTGAAGTTATCCGTGTAGATACACGTTCTGGTGAATACCTAAACCGTGTGAAAAACTAATAAAAAAAGAAGCCAACTAAGGCTTCTTTTTTTTATTTAAAATTGTACACCCCAACCAACTTGTGTAAAGTTGTATGTTTGAGTATTACTATCATTTGTAGCATTCTCTAAAATGCGAGAGTGATCTACATAGATAAAACCATAGTCAAATAGTTTTACTTGCGCTCCATAAGTAATTACGCGTTGTTTAAAGCTATTATTTGCTTGTACGGTATCACCTAAAAGAGTAACATTGTCTACGTTATTCTTGTTATCTACTTTATTGTAAATATAACGTCCATATAGATCTAAATATTTAATTGGAGAGATTCTTAAACTATAAATAACTCCATAAACATTATTTTTTAAGTTACTACCTGTGTTTAAGTTATATACTCGCTCATGTGCTTTATAACCAACAGCTTTAACTTCAACATAATCTCCATAAGAGTAAGCTAAGCCTGCAGAGTATGGATGAGTTTTAAATCTATAAGCTTCTTCTGTAATATTTTTCTGTGAAGCGAATAAAGTTAAAACTTTTAGCTTTTGCTTATCAGTTAAGTTAAATGTCCAGTTGATGTTACCAGCAATTTGAGAATAAGTACCAGAGTCATCACTTGCATTGTGGACAAAGCTAAAACCATAATCATAGTATTTATTTTTTGAGCTTGTGTATTTCCACATGCCTTCATGGTAAGTGTCTAGACTTAAAGGTAAAAAATTAGTTGAGCTAATACCAAAGTTTTGCACACCTAAAAAATAGTCTTCTAAGATACCAGAAGTTTTACCAATAGATGTCTGACCAAGTGTAGGACTCTTAACAAATACATAATATTGACTAGATGAGAATTTAGCATTTTCATCTCTTCTTAAATTATTATTTGTATCTAAAGTGTAGCGCCCCACATAGGTTGCTCCAACATAAGCATTATTGATCTTATAGTATGGGGTAATTGCAATAAAGCTATTTTTATACCCATCTTTACTTGGATAATAATCTTCTGAAAATTCTAATGCAGAAAACTGTAATCTTGCATTAAAATCTAAGAAAAACTTATTATCATAGTTCCAAGTAAGAGCATTTGCTGTAGTTATCGAACCACTTAGTAAGATGCTCGAGATAATTAGTAACTTATTTTTCATTTATGTTTTTCTGTAGTTTTTCAAGTAAAGTTTTATTTAGATTAATCGAAGTTTTTAGTAATTCGCAAGCCAAAGTCAATTTTTGACTCATATTAATGTTTGAATTGATTAATCCGTCAAATTCCTGAATAAGGTCTTCAAAAACTGTAGTGAAGTCCGTATTAATTTGGCTATCTTGCTTATTTGATAATTCAACAAAACTTATTTCTTTTTCTGCCATTTAATCGCTCCCATTGATTAAAGCAAGAGCTTCAGCTACATCCACTTCTAAATATTCACCTTCAGCTAAATCTTCAGGTAAAGTTAAGTTACCTATAGCAACTCTTTGTAATTCAACAACCTTATTTCCTAAAGCACCAAACATACGTTTCACCTGATGATATCTTCCTTCAGTGATTGTTAAATACACTCTATAAGGGTCATCAGTAAACTCTAAAATAGCAGGTTTAGTTTTATCTCTTTCCCCACGTAAAAGAATCCCCTCTTGCATTTGTATTAAGTAAGAATCTTCATAAGGATCTGCTAGAGTAACGTAATATTTTTTAGCAACGTGATGTTTTGGAGAACTTAAACGATGAGAAAAGTTTCCATCGTTTGTTAAAAGTAGTAACCCAGAAGTATCAAGATCTAATCTTCCAACACAGTGGAAACTATTATAGCCGTCAGGCAGTAAATGGAACACTGTGAGATTAACATCATCATGGTTAGCACAAACATAACCTTCAGGTTTATTAAAAATTAAAACTGAAGGTTTGTAATTAAGAACAATGTGCTCTCCATCGATAACAATATCTATCTCTTCTGGATTAAATTTTTCAGTTACCTTATTACAAATCTCCCCATTAACCATGATTAAGTTATTTTTAGCTAACTTTTGTACATCTTTGCGAGATAGATTTGTATTATCAGCAATTATTTTATCTAAACGTAATAACTTCATTTTCTTTTTCTATTGTTGCGCTTAGATTTAAATTTACTATTACTTCTTTGCGGTTTTTCATTCTCGGTAGGAAGATCTAATCTTCCTAAACGGTGTACTAAACGCTCTACCGGAGGTCTCGGCTCTGAAACCTTCTGATTTTCTAAGATAAACTCAATTCTACGATCATGTAACGAGATCTTATTGACAATAACCTTTAATCTATCTCTTAATTTAGCGGTTTTCTTTAATTTATTTAATAAAGGCTTATCTTCGCCCATAAAAGAGATAAAACCATCAATTTGGTAATCAGGAATAGTAACAAATAGACCATTTTTAGTTATTGTAGATACTATTGCAACAAATTCCTTACCAAGATAACGTTGCATAAAACGACATTTAATCCAATCTAAGAAATCATAGCCTGCTTTTTCTACTTTAAATTCTGTACTTGAGCAGTACTCACATAAAGCGTCCATCATCTCCGCTTGGTATCTAAAAGCACCTTGCATATAACCCGCAAGTTGATCTTTTTCGAAAATAATAGATTTGATTACGCGGTGTAATAATAAGTCAGGATAACGACGTATTGGACTAGTAAACTGAGCATACTTCTCTAAAGCTAGACCAAAATGCCCTTTAGAATCAGTTTCATACACTGCTCGAGGTAGTGATCTAAGCATTTGCGTATAAACTAATTCTCTTTCACTAGGTAATTTATCAATGACTTTTGCAAGATCTTGATAATCTTTTGGCGTAGGGAAAGGAGGAACAGCAATATCGAAGTTTACTAAATAATTATTTAAACTAGTTATTCTTTCAACCGTAGGAATGCTGTGATTTCG
The DNA here is from genome assembly GCF_003585885.1 of Psittacicella hinzii. Classification (GTDB taxonomy): domain Bacteria; phylum Pseudomonadota; class Gammaproteobacteria; order Enterobacterales; family Psittacicellaceae; genus Psittacicella. Next base: position 4,551 of record NZ_NRHC01000064.1, read on the forward strand.
ATTTGGAGCTGGTGCATTATTATCATATACATACTTAGCTGCAGCTACGTTTGTAATGATCATTAGCTCTTCAATCATTTTATGAGCATCTTTACGATTAAGGAAATACATTCCCTCAATAGTACCATCTTCGTTGAATTTAAATTTAGGCTCAGAACTTTCAATAGCAATTGCTCCACGCTCATCTCTAGCATAGGTTAATGCTTGATATAGTTGGAATAAATTTGCTAAATCTTGGTTTAACTCAACTGTAGAGTTTTTCAATTCACTAAAGCCAGAGTCAATTATATTCTGAACTTGGTTATAAGTATAACGATTTTTACTAATAATACATGCTTGGTAAAACTCATAAGAGTTTAATTTACCTTTATTATTAATAGTCATCTCACAAACTAATGTAAAACGTTTTACATTTGGATTGATCGAACATAGACCATTAGATAACTCTTCAGGTAGCATTGGTACTACACGTGTAGGGAAATATATAGATGTTGCACGTGTGCGTGCACTTTCGTCTAAGAAACTACCTTCACGCACATAGTAAGATACGTCTGCAATCGCAACATATAAACGCCATCCACTATTATCTTCTAATCTTTGACAATATACTGCATCATCAAAATCTTTAGCATCTTCCCCATCAATTGTCACAAAGTTTAGCTTTGTTAAATCTTTACGAACTTTTAGATCATAATCAGGGACTTCTTCTCCATAAGATCTAGCTTCGGCTAGGACATTGTCAGAGAAAGCATCTGGTAAGCTGAATTTACCTAAGATAGAATTAATCGTATTTGTAATTTCAGACTCTGAATTAAAAATTCTATCCAGAACATACTCGTGTTCTATAGCAATGAAACCGCCATGCTCTGCAAAAGCAAAATTACGAACTTGACGAATAATTCCTAGATAACCATCTTTATCTTTAAATTCTTCTCTAGCTCTCTTTGTTGCAGAAAGATTAACTATATCTATATGATCACCATTAGGAACATAAGCGACAAAGTCTTTTGTAAGGAACTTCGTATTATTCTTTCTAACATCACAAACACGAATATCATTTGCTAGTTTTTTGAAGATAAAAACACATCTGTTAGAATCAATTTTATTTTGATCAAGATCAGAATAGAATACATCCCCATCTAAAAAGTGCATTAAATCAACAGTTGTGCGAGGTATAAAAATATCTGTCTCTTTCTTTTCTTTCTTAACAAAATCTAAATTAGCTTCAGATTCTTTGATTTCACTAGCAAAGCCTACGCCTGTAGCTGCTACAGAAATTCTAAATAATTTAAGTCTACGTTTAGATGGGTATACATAAATACCATAAGAACTTTCATATATCCAGTCAAATTCTTTCAGCGTTGAGGTAATCTCATGGAAAGTAAATTGTTGTAACTCTGGAAATGAATTTATTAAATCATCGTATAATCTTTCTATACTTGGGAATACATGTGATAGAAAGTAACGTCTTAATTCTGGTTTATTTAATAATACTTTTAACATTGAACCAAAAATAAAAGCTAACCTCTCAAGAGATTAGCCACTAAATCTTTTTATTAGTCACGCTGTTAGTAAAGCCAGCTACCTTTTCCGCGTTTTTAATGTTTTCACGTTCATAAAATGATCTTAAAGGAGATTTAGGATCATGGGTTAAGTAGTTAACTTTAGTATTTAAATTATAAGTAAAAACCTTTAACTGTTTAATTCTCTCATAATAAATACTTTTAACAGCACCTTCTGATTTAACTATAAGATCGGCTGAATCATACCAAGTGTCTAACTGCTTGCCGAGAAGACCGTCAACTTTTTCAGCTGCAAATGTATTTTCCGTTCTTTCGTCTATTTGTGGGTATAAAGATAGAATTTTTATTCTTCTCTTTTTCTTTATCGCCAATTTTGCAATTAGTACTTCTATATAATTATTGGCTAACTTAATAGGATCAGGTAAATTTGATTTGCGTCTTTTACGACGTCTTGGTTTTGTTTCGATTTCTGCCATATATCACTCAAAAACAAAAAGTTTTTATAAAAATCGTAACAATTCACCTCAATTTTTAAGTGAAGTTTCGATACAAACCAATAGATAAATTTTTATACAAATTTATTTATGTACTTTAATTTAGATATCAATAGGCTAATAGCTAAATTACTACTAACAATTATAACAAATTTACAAGCGAATGGGTAAATTATTACACAAAAATACCTCCTAGAAAACTAGGAGGATTAAATTAATACGCATAGAAACAAGGTTGCTTAGAAATAATACATTTTTCTACCACACCTTCCAGCTTAAAGTTTTCTTTGAGCATAGTTTCGTTAATAATTTCATTAGGCTCACCATGACAAGATAATCTTTTGTCATGGAATACATATAAGTAATCACAGTAACGAAAAGCTTGGTTTAAATCATGGATCACCATGATTATGGTTTTATTCAAGTCTTTAAGCTTATTGATTATCTTCATTAACTCCAGCTGGTTATATAGGTCTAAATATGTAGTGGGTTCATCTAACAAAACATACTCAGTGTCCTGTGCAATAGCCATTGCTATACAAACACTTTGTCTTTGTCCTCCAGATAGCTCACTAAATAGTTTATTCTGCAAATGAGTAGTATTGGTTATCTGCAAAGCGTACTCAATTCTTTCTTTGTCTTTCTGACTGAGTTTACCAAATAGACCTAAATATGGCGTTCTACCAAAAGCAACAAAGTCATATACATTGATACCTTCAATTACTTCATGATATTGCGGTAAAAAAGCTAACTTTTTAGCTAACTCTCTATTACTATACTCTGCAACATTTTTACCATCAACCAAAACTTCACCACTAAGTGGAGATTGGATATTTGCTAAAGTTTTAAGTAGTGTAGACTTACCACATCCATTTACCCCAAGAAGAGCGACAATTTTATTTTGAGGTAATTCAAAAGTTAGATCATGTAAGACTTCTTTTTTATCGTAACCAACAGATAAAGATTTTACTTGTATTGTCATTTTAGTTACGCCTTTTGATCAATAAGTAGAAGAAATAAGGAGCTCCAATTACAGAAGTTAAAACTCCTGTAGGAAACTCTACAGGTGGTTTTATTACTCTAGCTAGTAAGTCAGCACTCAGTAAAAGAATTGCACCAATAAATGCAGCTCCAAAAAGGAGATACAAATGTTTACTTCCAAACATTTTTCGCGCTATATGAGGAGCTATTAATCCAATAAAAGCTATAGGACCAGTTACTGATACTGCTAAAGATGTAATGATTGTAGCTAGAAGTAAAATTAGAAGACGGCATTTAAAAACATCGCAGCCTAAATTTTTAACTTTAACGTCTCCCAAAAGAAAAAGATCTAAAACTTTGCAAGCAAAAATAGCTAAGCTACTAAACAAGATTAACCAAGGAATATAATAATAAACCTGCGTCCAAGTTCTACCCCATAAAGATCCAGTTAACCAAACTAAGGTAGAACTAAGGTCTACTTTAAAACTAAGTAACGCAAAGTTAGTTATACTTGAATACAAAGTTGCTAAAGCTACACCTATAATAATTATATTTGTCGTGAGAATTTTCTTTCTCACAATTAAACAAATGAATAGAAAACTAAAAACACCCCCAATTAATGCAAATAATGGGAGGGTAAAGTTCGCTAAAGCCGGTAAAAAAATTATAGATATAACCGAAAACAAACCAGCACAGTTGTTTATACCAAGAGTTTCTCCTGAAGCTAGATCATTGTTTAATACGCTTTGAATCATTAGCCCAGAAATAGCAAACCCCATACCTACAAATACTGCACATATGGATCTCGGAATTCTATACTCATAAATTGCAAAAAAGTCAGCTGAGCTTTTATCAGTTAATACACTTATTACCTGAGTAAAGCCATAGGTTCTGGTACCAAAAACAACTGATGAGTAAAATAAAGCAACAATTATTATGAGCTGTACCCCAAATGTTAGACAAAACGAAAAACTAACATTTGGAGGTATTGCTCGTTATGAAATTTTCTGATTTATCTATTGTTGATCGTAATAAAATTGTTGAGT
>NZ_NRHC01000065.1 GCF_003585885.1 Psittacicella hinzii
AGAAAACGGGAAAATAGGATTTACCCCCCTATCAACTCCAAACACAAGCAAGAATAGAATCCCTCAACGAAGAATATAATCCCTTAAAGAAGAATAGAAACGCTCAAAGAAGAGCTGAAACCAACCTAAAGCAAAATTTAGGCAACAAAAAAGTTCGGTGCGAACCGAACTAAATCACTTTACTAATGTTTTGTTTTTTATATATAACTATTTACTAACTAGGGTAATTATGAATTTTTAATTTTTTACGTTATCTCCAAAGCTTGTGTTGTTTCAAACTCTTTAATGTTGTTTGTAATTTGTTGTTTAGGATTAAGTTGTTACTTTATATTTACTTAGCTTACTTTAAAAATCTTTTTAACTTGTTTTGACAATTCCCAAATTTCCAATTTACTTTTGCACTTAGCTCCAATTTAAATTTTTTACTGGAAGTAAATTTAATCAGTTGGCTCAAAGTAATCTTACCTTGCTGCATCCCTGCAGTAAGAAGAAAACAGATAACTATAGGGTTGTGTTACTTACGCTTTTGTTATCTTGATTTAGCTTAAGCTGTTTAGCAAATAGCTTATGCTTGCTTTTGCCAAAGTTAACTTAAGTTTGGGATATTTGCCTTTAGTTCGGGTTATTAGGGGTTGTTGTGTTTATTTACGTTGTTGTTTTTTATTAATTGTTGTTCAGCTATAAAGCTGTTTTGTGTTGTTTATGTTTACAAGTGTGTGACTAGATTAAAAATGTTGTTCTATTTCTACGTTTGCTAATTAGTTGCCTAACTAGTAAGTTTTTATTTTGTTTTATTGCTTTGTTTGTTACTTAAGTTATAGGGGGCTAATTTTAAAAATTCAAATAAAAATTACAAAAAGTTTTTACCTGCTAACTCTAATCATTGATATTTAGGCGAAAATAATTAAGTAATTACTTAGCTATTTTTAGAATTGCGTGACTTTTAAAATGGAACTGCAGCAATAACAGATAGGATCAAGCCTTAAACAATAATTCCAAATTCCCACTCTAACTGTCTTACTTTGCCATTTTCTTAGAAAACTTCTAAAGTTTTATTAGTTTTCCTCGTTATTTTTCCCTATAACTTACTAAGCTATAGTAAAATGTACTCGTGTTAAAAAATTTTTTAATCTCGAACATCTTACATTTATGACCAAATCTTCATCAGTTTCTTCAGCTGAAGAACAATCATTTGATCCGGGTAAAGTAGGATACGAAGAAGTTAGTTCTTTCCAACAAGAACTCCAAACTAAACTGCCAAAGAAATTTTGGTTTTTTACGTTAATGTACTTTATCTGCATGTTTGCAGGTTTTGTAAATAACAGTTTTGCTCCAGCAATTGAGGCAATGGCGTATGATTTTCAAGTATCAGTAGCAGCTATTACCGCAATTATTTCCTTGTTTACCATTGGTAATGGACTCGCGCAATTATTTTGGGGGCCAATTATGGATAGATGGGGGCGTAAACTTGTTATCCTCATTTGTGGTTACAGCGGAATTGCATTAAATCTCTTTTTAATGAATGCCTCTAGTTACTACGAACTCGTGATTATTCGTTTACTTCAGGGAATATTCTTTTCAGGTTTAGGTGTTATTCCGAGTATTATCATTCGTGATTGTTACTCGGCAAAACAATACGCCATTTACAACTCGATCCTTTCGAGTCTCTTTGTTTTTACTCCGGTAATTGCCCCACTAGTAGGTGCTTGGATCTACCTGTACCTAGGTTGGCATGCTATATTTGGTATTCTGTCAATTGTCATCCTAATTGTCTTAATTTGCTTTAGCGAAGCAATCCCAGAGACTTTAGATCCTGCTAAAAAACAACCTCTAGTTGTCAAAGAAATTGGACAAAAATACCTCAGCGTTTGTAAAAACCAACGCTCTCTTTGGTTAGTGGTAATTAACTGTATCTTTACCATTTCTACAGTAATTATGCCAACTATGCTACCTATGGTTTACATAGTTGACTATCATGTATCACCAGCAAACTTTGCTTACTTGGTACTAATTAATACCCTTGCCATGGTTTTTGGTTTACAGCTCAATGCCTCTTTATTAAAGCGTGGGTACAACCCTGCTAAAATTTGGTTAGGAGCTTTAATCTTACAATCGCTAAGTACTTTAATAAGTTTTTACGTTATCTTTAGTGGGATAACTTTGGCTAGCTTGGTAGTTGCCTTGGCAATCACAGTATTTTTTACTTCGTTTGTCATTGGCAATATGACTTGTATTTTCTTTCTTGATTACAACAACATGTTAGGAACTGCAAGTTCAGTATTTGTTTCAACTCGTCTTTGCTTTGCTGGGATAGCTGTAGCTTTACTAGCACACATTCCAAGTTTTAATGGTGTGACTTTACTGGTTATTAATGCAGTAACCATTATCATAACTACCATTTTAACCGCAGTCTACTTCAAGCGCTTTAAACCGCATGTGCGTGTAATGCAAACTTCAGAGTACTTTGCAAATAACTGTAGCGAAGAGTAGTGTTTATTGCAAGTAATGCACACAAACAAGTAAAGCCTGCAGAACCTGCAGAGCTAGCAGGCCTATAAAACAAGCAAAGAAAACAAGTATAACTTGTTAAGGACAAAGACAGCTTGGTACAAGCAAAGATAGTTTTCTATGCCCAAAAATAGTTTTACCAAGCAAACTCAAGCTAAGCTTGTAAACAAAATTTTTCTTACTTTGAACTCCAGGATAAGCATGCTTATCTTGGAGTTTTTTACATTCTCCGTTTGCTAGGAGTAAGAACTACTAGGCTAAATCGAAAAAGTAGTTTGGAAAATATAAGTCAAAGAAGATAAGTCAAAGAGGATAAATTTAAGCTGATGAGTAAGGAGAGGTTAACTTCTCCTTTGGCTATATTTGCTATAATAAGACAACTAAATTTTTATTACTTACTACCCTTTTTTATTACTTACGATCCTATCGAATTACATTCTAACTCTCTGTTATGACAGACAAAAATAACACCATCCCCACAGCTGCAGAGCAAGCTAAAACTAATGAACAACTCAATGCCTTGGAGGGTGAACATCACCCTGAAGAAATTGCCCAGCATGTAACTCGTACCATTGCTAGCGAAGAATCTGCAGGTATGCAAACCTCTAGCTCAACTACTGATATAGATATACAAGAAGAGCCTTCATCTAAAAGTACAACGAGCACAACTACCACTAAATCATCAGCAACTAATTCGTCTAACCATGCTGAGATTTTAAGCCAAACAAATTCTCCTAATACAACAAGTAAAGCTAACAATGACGGTAAAGTCAACATTGACGATAAAGCAAGCATTGAAGGCAAAACTAGCAAAACCTCCAAAGCTGATCGTGGGGGTAAAGTTAACTTTGATGACTTAACTCCTCATCAACAAGAATTGCAAGCTAAGGTACCTAAAACGGTTTACCTTATTGCCTTAATGGCGTTTTTAACATTCTTTTCAGGGTTAGCAAACAACTCTTTCTCGCCGGCGATTAATGCAATTGCGGAAGATTTTAATACTACAGTTGGTCATATCCAGCAAATTATTGCTTACTATACGATTGGTATGGGGATTGGGCAGTTATTCTGGGGTCCATTTATGGATCGTTTCGGACGTAAAACTGTAATTATTATCTGCGCTTTTGCTGGAGTTGCAGTAAATACTTGGCTAATCTTTGCAAGTACTTTTGCCGAATTACAAAGTATTCGTATCCTCCAAGGCATGGTATTTACTGGACTTTCAATCTCTCCACTAGTAATGTTACGTGATATTTTCTCACCACGTAAATACATACAATACGACTCTTGGATAGTTACCATTTTCCTCTTTGCTCCAGTAGTTGCTCCGGTAATTGGTGGTTGGATTTATATTACCGCAGGTTGGCATATGATCTTTATTGCCATCTCTGGCTTACTGATCCTTGCCTTTGCTCTCTTTATGTTCTTTGTCCCAGAGACCATTGATCCTAAAAAAGTTCAACCTTTTAAAATAAAATCTATCCTAAGTAACTACGCTTTTATTTTAAGTACGCCAAACAGCTTACTGTTAATGTTAATTAACTCACTCTATACGATTACCATCGTGAGTTTTCCAACATTACTGCCAGCTATTTACATGTATGACTATCACATTAGTCCACATTTATATGGTTACTGTCTGTTAGTTAACTTAGTTTCAATTTCTCTTGGAGTGCAAATTAACCAACGTCTAATTAGCAAGGGTAAAAATCCAGCAATCATTTGGCGTAATGGCGCTATCTTCCAAGCTCTATTTACAGTAGTTAACTTTGTAGTTTGTTTCTACTTTTTAAGTGTACCTGGGATTATGATTGCACTTTTTGCGAACCTAATCTTTAACGGTTTCTTAAATGGTAACTTGATTACAATCTTCTTACTGGACTATATCAACATGGTAGGGACAGCTAACTCTTTACTGACAGCAAGTCGTCTAATCTTTGCGGGTTCTGTAGTAGCATGGATTTCTCACTTAGATCGTCATCAAGGTGCTACGTTACTCTACACTAATGCCATTATCATTATTATCTGTGCTCTGCTAATTGTGACTTATTGTGCTATCTACCGTCCACAAGATCGTACAACTGCAACAGGCAAGTAAGAGAAGAACGAAATAATTAAACAATGTAAAGTTTACACTCTAAACAGTGTAAAGTTTACACTCTAAACAAATTACTTTTACTCTAACTTAGCATAGAGTACTTTTTACAGGAAATACCCGGTTAAACACTCGGGTATTTCCTTTTTTTATGCCTCTTGATAGCACTATAATCTGTGCTAATTTTTCCTCTTCTTAGTTAACTAGAAGACGCTCAAGCACTTTAGAAAGAACATAAATATAATGCAAAAGGTAGCGCAGAGGTAACACAGAAATAAGTAGGTTAATTACCAGTTTCTACCTTGCTGCTCACAGCTTGCTCTTCCATTTTGCTTCGGTTTGCTCATGCTATTTTTTCTAAGAACAACAAGCACAGTGAACAAGCTGGTAAATTTTTTTCTCCGGATAAACAACTATTTACTACAAAATAAGCATACCGTTTTAGCTTCTCTTGCTTACCTCAAGTTCATCATTACTATCCCTCAAATGGTAAGTAAAAGGTTAGGCCAGAGAGGAAGTAAAAGGCTAAATCAAAAGCATGCCGGTCCTTTTTACTTTTACTTGCTGCTCTTATTGGCAAGATTTGCTAACTAAAGTTATCTCGCTCTTCCTTTTTCTTAGAAGATTACTCAAGAAAAAATAGCAACAACTTAAACTCCTTTAGTCTAGGGAAAAATAAAGATTTACGCCAAATTTTAATGTGCCTATTGTATAATAGGCAAAGATCTTTACAGTTCAAATTGAGAGTTTTTTGTCTTAATTAACGTCTATCTACGCTTTCCGAGAGCTCCTTTGTTAATTAGGCAAACCTTCTTATTATATGGGTTTAAATACTATGGAAAAAATTGAAAGAATTGCCATCCTAACTTCAGGTGGTGATGCACCAGGGATGAACGCAGCTATCCGTGCTGTTACTCGTTACGCTCGCTCAATGGGCATCCAAGTTTTTGGTGTACGTGACGGTTACTATGGTTTATACCATGATGACCTTTACGAATTAGATTCACGCTCGGTAGCTTTTATTCTTGAGCGTGGGGGCACAATCCTTGGTTCATCTCGTTTCCCAGAATTTAAACAACCTGAAAATCGTGCTCATGCTGTAGAAAACTTAAAACGTCGTGGTATCCAAGCTCTTATCGTAATTGGTGGTGACGGTTCATACACTGGGGCTAAGTTAATTACTGATGAATTAAACTTCCCATGTATTGGTTTACCAGGTACTATCGATAACGATATTCCAGGCACGGATTACACTATTGGTTTCTACACTGCATTAGAAACTGCGATTGACTCAATTGACCGCTTACGTGATACTTCTTCATCACACAGCCGTGTTTCAATTATCGAAGTAATGGGTCGTCACTGTGGTGATTTAGCTGTTTACTCAGCGATCGCTGGTGGTGGTCAATACCTAATCGTTCCTGAACGCGATTGGTCATTTGAGGATCTTGTTGATAGCATTAAACGCTCTACTGCTGAAGGTAAACGCCACTGCTTAGTTGTAGTTGCAGAGCATACTGTGAACGTACAACAATTAGCAAAAGACGTAGAAGAAAGTACAGGTCGTGAAACACGTGCTACAATTTTAGGACACATCCAACGTGGTGGTAGTCCAGTAGCTTCGGACCGTATTTTAGCTACTCGCATGGGTGTATACGCAGTAGACCTACTTCTTGCAGGTGAAAAAGGTCGTTGTGTTGGTATTCGTAACAACAAACTAGTTCATCACGATATCGTTGATGCTATGAATAACCAAAAACACGAATTCCCTGATTCATTATATGAAGTAGCGAAAAAAGTGTACTAATTAAAAAGTTTACACTACTAAACAAGTTAAAACCTTAGTTAGCTTTAGGAAAAACATCTAGGTCAAACTAGATAAAACTAAATCTAACTAATTAAATTTTAACAACAACTAAAGAAGAGCTCCTAGCGTCAGTGCTAGGAGCTCTTCTTAAAAACTAAACAAAAACTTAAAAAGAAAACTAATCAAAACTAAAGGTCTTAAGCCCTTGCAAATATCCCCTTAACCTAGTATAATGGAGGTATAGAAAGACTGGACGGAGCGTGAACCAACGATTCCCAGAGGCTATACTTTTACTCTTGACCATGTCACTGTCAATCCTACGTGCATGCTTGCACTCCCTGGATCTTTACTCCCTGATTTCGATCACAGTAGTCTATAGTGTGAGAAGCCCAAGTAGCTGTTATATGTGGTCTACTTTTATTTTTGGTTCTCATTGAACATTGGCTACGCCCGTTCGGCTTTCATACTTCTTCTAATAAATACCCAAAACAACAAAACAAACAACAAAATAGTAAACTTAAAAGCAATGCTTTTAAGTTAAAGATGTAACTCAGCAACAGCTGAGATTTTTTTATGCCTAAATTTTGTCATACAACACATTACACCCTAATTTGCGGTGCTTTTTATACACTACAGACCTTAACCACTATTATAACAGTGCAAAATTGTTAATTTTGCAGCTGTAACTTGCTAACATTCAAGTATAAGTTCTTATCTAACAATGCGATTTTATAATCGAATGCTATTTCTATAGCAGGTTAATTTTTCATAAAGTAGTGTATAAATTTTTATACACTACTACCTTAAATAAAAGTTATTTTTCTTATTTAAGATATTGAAAATTAAATTGCTTTGTTTTTTGTAGTGTATAAAGATCACCGCAATTTAGGTTACACATGCACAGTACACATGCACATGCACATGCTTAGTGCACAATAAGTTAGAGAAAAAACGAAAAGAAAGACAAATTATTCACGTCAAAAATTCTAGGAAATTGCTAGTTGCCTTATACTTATCCCCACTTTAAGTATTCCATTATCTCCAATACCTATTCATATTATCCCCTCAACCAATAATCTAGCCTTTACTGCTAACTAATAAAATATTAGTTTTATCTTTTGTCTTATAGCTTTACGATAACTCTACGCTTTGCTTCACAAAAAACGGTGGAGAATGTAATAAATTGCATTAAAAATCATGTTACTACTTTCTAATTAATGTATAATTAAATCAAAGCTTTTAATATAAAGTCTATCAAATTTTTTTATATTTCTTTAGTATTAAGGAGGAGTTCATATTGTAATTTAACCAAAACTCACATAAGGTTAAGTTGATATCTATGACCTCCGATTTAATTTCACAAGGGATCTCTTCATTAGAGATCCCTTGTTTTGTATTTAGTCGTGAGTAACACAACACCTTAGAAAGGTTTATGGCTGTAAAAACTTATCCCCCCTTAAAAACTAAAGAAAGATCAAAGACGAAATCTTGGAATGCAATATTAAAGTATACCCGCTTTCTCTTTACCTTATAGCTCTATGATTTACCACACAATCGCGATGACTTATATTGATATAATGGCCTAGGCTTACATTTAAAAACGTGTCACTAATTTCTACAATTAGTAATCAAATGAACTAATAACCATATATTTAGTAAGCATTTAATCCTATTTCTGTTTATAAAAACCATAAGGAAAATGGCTATCAATCCTAACTTTGCTAGACAATGCCTCAAAACCATCCTCATAGCAAAATATTTATTGTTACACTCTACGTTCTCTCAAGTAAATAAAGGAAGAACGAAATAATTAATCTCTAAATACTTAATATCTTTAGAGGTATAATAAAATGTACAGCATGATTATATTTATAATAAGTTTTTACAAATAATTAGGGAGGAGTTCATATTGTTAATTTAACCATAACTCACATAAGGTTAAGTTAATTTCCATGACCTCCGATTTAATGTCACAGGGGATCTCTTTGTTAGAGATCCCTTGTTTTTTTATTGAGTATATTGAGTAACTCGTGTATAACCCCTTAGCAAAGTTATGTGACAGTAAAAACTTATCCCCGCTTAAAAACAAAACGGAAGACCGAAATAAGCTAAATCCTCAATGCACTTAATAGCCAAAAGTATGTTACTTTTATAAAAAACCACACAACTATTAAGGACTTTCTACCAAATTACAAATCCAGCGAAGTTATCTCCTTCTTAAACCACTCCCTTTTACAATAGAGGACATCTCAAAAATTAAAATCTTGATAGACATTTCTATCTAAAATCTCCTTCTACGACCATCTTATAATGTTGTTTTTTATAAATTTTAATTTTTACTAGTGTATCATTAATAATGTAAGAGGATAAAGTAAGTTAACTTTATCCACATGGTAAATCAATCAATTTAATTTGGTGAATTGTAGAATTAGTTAAATCGAGATAGGAGGTCAAAAATGAATAAACTAAAAAAATTTATTAATTACGTAGAAAAAAAAGCTACTATTGAAAAATTACTTATGGCTATAGGCGTATTAGTAGTTATTCAAACTGTGTTAGAAGCTCTTAAGTTTGGTTTAGAACTGCTTATTAGACTTGTGTCTTAGTATCTAAGAAATAACTAAATACTTTGACTTTGATAGCCTCTTGCTGACAAAGAGTTACGTAGTATATTGATGCAACTATCAATTTATCTATTTTATCTACCTCTATCAACATATTGCTAAAAGTAAGAACAGGTTTACTTTTAGCTTAAAAAGTCATATCCCCACAAAATAAGCCTAATTGTTTAAAGTTACATAGCCTCATTTTGTGGGGATAAATTATTACAAAATCCACTAATATCTTACTTCTCTTCTAGATATGAGGTTACCCCACAAAATCAAATAAACCTCTAGGCTACACACCTAGAGGTTTTCTTGGTTTTACTTTTTTGTTCTTCCTTAGCTACTTAGCTAAGTATTGTAAGATGACTCTGGTAGAACTTAATGAGTTTATCGCCTAACCTACCTATTAGTTTATTTACTCTCTTTATAGCGCAGTAGATTAATTATATCTTCCATTGCTCTTGTCTTATGACGGTTTTGACTAAAGTAAAGATACAGAGGATCATAAGTTGGAGCATATTCAGCAAGTACTTCAACCAGCTTACCCTCTGCTATTTCTTTAGCATACTCTTCTGCAAGTCCCCAAATAATAACTTGTCCGGCTAAGGCTGCTTCTTTTAATAAATAGACGCTGTTAGTTTGCATTTGGTAATTGAGATTTGGGCGAACAATGCGTCCTTGATCAAAGAACTCCCAGTTAAGAATGTAGTGAGATTTGTTAATTAGTCCTGTACCAAGACGATGGTTCTGTAAATCCTTGATGTCTTTAACCTCCCCGAATTTAGCAATGTATTCTGGAGAGCAAACAAATGCCATTTTTACTGGAGGTGAAATTTGCACCCCAACCATATCTTGATCTAAGTCATCACCCAAGCGTACCCCAAAATCAAAACCTTGAGCAACTATATCAATAAAGCTTAGATCCGAACAAAACTCTACGGAAAGACGAGGATTAGCAGCAATGTATTCTTTTAATCTAGGGTAAATGTAATGCTTACAAACATTTTCAGAAGCATTGAAGCGTACTACGCCCATAACTTCATTACTGAAATCATTGAGAGCTTCAATTTCTTGACTAATACCTTCGTAAAGAGGTTTTAAGCGTTCGTATAACTGTTGTCCAGGTTGGGTACAAGAAACACTGCGAGTTGTACGATTGAGGAGTTTGGTATTTAAGCGCTTTTCCAAATTAGTAATAGCGTGAGATACTGCTGAAGTTGTTAAGTTTAACGTGCGCGCAGCTTTAGTAAAGCTAGCACTTTCAACTACAACTAAGTAAAGATAAAGATCATTATAGTTCTTTGACATGAGGATATACTGTTGGTTAACTCTTTTTTCTTATCTTACCATACTCGGGTTAATTGTTTTAGCTTGTCCTGCAAACAAACAATAAAAAAAGAGGCGAACGCTTTAACGTTACGACCTCTTTTACGGTAGTAAACTTGTCCTAGGTTAAAACATTCCTAGGTAAGTTTGTACTTGAACCTTTAATATTCTAAAGCTCTTACTAAGAAAGTTTTACTTTCTTAGCTGTTACTGCACTGCGACGAATTTGCCAGTTACGTAGACGACGATAAACAAACGCTAATAAGAAAAATATCGTTTGCATTACCACAATCGAAGGACCGGTAGCTATATTGAGGATATAACTTAAACTTAATCCTGCATAGCTCGATATTAGATTAGTTATTATCCCAATGGCAAACACGTGTCCTAGCTTTTTACTAATAAGCTGTGCCGTAACTGCTGGTAATACTAAGTAAGAGATGGTTAATAAGATCCCAATTGCTTGCAGAGAAGCAATAATAGTTAACGTTAGAATTACCAACATGTAGTTGTGAAAGCGTTGGAAGTTTAAACCAAGGATTTTAAATTGCAGTTCATCAAAAGTGAACAGTACTATATCCCTAAATCTAAAAACAACAAATACTAAAACTACAACACTAATAATAAGTAATTCATAGTAATCACTTTCCTCAACTCCCAGCAAATTCCCAAACAGAATATGCGTTATATGCGATTCTGTTTTTATAAAACTTAACAACAAGAGTCCCACTGCAAAAAAGCAAGAATAACACATTCCCAAAGCAGCATCGGTTTTTAACTTAGAATGTGCCAAAATAAAGTTGGTTAAGTAAAAGCAGAGTAAACCACTGGAAAAAGCTCCTATGGTCATGGCTATAGGAATATGTATTAATGAACCTAGCACTACCCCAGGGAAAACCGAATTTGACAACCCCATTCCCAGCATTGCCCAGTTTTTATTAACCACAACTACTGAAACTATAGCCGTAGAAAAGGAAACTAGAATACTGGTAATAATGGCTATGCGGTAAAACTCGTAATTGAGAGGATCAAGAAAATTGTCATAGATAAACTCTAACATTTTATTTTTCCTCCTCTCTAGATAACTTAGTTGAAGCTAACGGCGTAGTTCCTGACTGAGTGGCAGATAGCTTAGTATTATCCGACTTAGTTACATCTAACTTAGTCAAATCTGACCTAGTCGCCTCTAACTTCGCAGTTTGTGGTTTTACTTCTTGCCTTTTGAACTTGCTTTGTTCTTTAAGGTGACTTTGTTCTTTAAACTGATTTTGTCCTTTATGTTGACGTTGCTGTTTTAAACGCTTAGCTTTACTACGAAGCTCTAAACGACGTTTAAAATACTGTCCAAAGAACACCAGTAAGAACAGAGCAAACTGTAAAGTAATAATGGTTGCCCCAGTTGTCAGGTGATAGTGGTAAGAAATAAATAAACCTATTACTCCAAAGACTACACTAAACAGACTTGAGATCCATAACATTTTTACTAAGTTTGACGTCAGAATGTAAGCTATTGATCCTGGAATAATAATCAAGGACACCACTAGTAACGTACCAACAGAACGCAGTGAACTCATAATTGTAATGGCAATTAAAATATAAAAAACATATTCAAAGATTTTTACTTTTAAGCCAATAATTTGTGCAAAAACACGATCAAAGAAAATAAGGGCAATAGTTCGCCAACAGGTTAGGATAATTAATAAGATCAAGAAAGCAATAACCCCCAGACCTATAACATTAGCTGTAGTTAACCCCACTAACTTCCCAAAAAGAATCTCATTAATACGGATACCAGGTGGATGAAGATAGTAGAGTAAAAAACCTATTCCCATAAATGAGCTAGTTACATACGCCAAGGTTGTTTGCTCATGAAAATGTGTATTGTTACGAAAGTAATTTATTACTAAAGTAACAATTAATGACATAGCAAAGATCCCTATTGCCACATTAAAATCAAAAAAGATCGCAATAATTATTCCTGGTAACACCGCATGCGATAAAGCATCTCCAAACAGTGACCAACCTTTTAAAATTAAAAATGGTGAAACTATGCCACAGGCAAAGCAAATAAAGATTACTCCCAGTAAAGAGTTCACCATAAATTGGTACTGTAAAGGTTCTAGGATAAACGTCGTGAATAACTCTGTCATCACTTGCCTCCTAGTTCTTTAACACCGCTGGATTAAAAGTTGCTTCAATATTTGCCGGTGTAAATACTTCAGCAGTTGCTCCGAATTTTAAAACGGTGCGATAGAGGAGAAGGGTTTTATCACAATACTCAGGCACACGCTCTAGATTGTGCGTTGAGATTAAGATAGTTTTACCCTCTCTAGCGAGCTCTGGTAATAAAGCAATAATTTGGTTTTCGGTTTTGATATCAACCCCAGTAAAAGGTTCATCAAGCAAGATTACCGAAGCTTCTTGGGCTAAAGCACGAGCGATAAACACGCGTTTTTTCTGTCCTCCGGACAGCTCGCCAATTTGGCGTTTAAGCAGGGGTTCAATTTGCATACGAGCAGCTACAGCTTGCACAACTTCCTTATCGCGCTGACTTGCGCGACGCATGAAGTTCATTTTGGCATAACGCCCTTGCATAATAACTTCATAGACACTAATCGGGAAGTCGTAATCAATTGCATCTGCTTGAGGAACGTAAGCAATTAGGTTTTGTTTAATAGCTTGAGCTACAGGCACACCCTCTAATAAAATTTTTCCTGTAGTCACTTTTTCTAAATTCAAAATTGATTTAAATAGCGTAGATTTCCCAGAGCCATTCATGCCAATTAAAGCGCATACTGAACCTGCCTCTAGGTTAAAATTTACGTCTATTAGCGCCTGATGTCCATTAGGATAAATTAGATTAAGATCCTTAACAGCAATTGCATAATTCATAGCAAAAACACTCCGCAAAAACAGAGTCTGAATTCTACTTCCAAACAAAAAATTTGCTCGACAAGAGTCTAACTAGCAGTAAAGGTGACACACCAACTCTATAAACCACGTCTTGTAACACGTCTTGTAATAAAAGCATTTGCTTCAAGCTCAAATGAATGAGAAACAAAACAAAGCTCATGACAAAAGCCTAAAACTAATGACAAAATCCCAAGACTATCTATAAAAGCACAAGACTATTTTTTACTCCCAACAGAGTTATCAAACTCGAATTAATCTAAAAAGAAATGTAAAAGCCAAGTTCATAGTGACTATAGGTTTACCCGTTCTAAACTAAGAGCAAAGATTAACACAAAATTAGAGTGACATTTGCACTTGTAGTTTATGCGCAAAAGACCAACAGAAGAACGAAATAAGCAACGTAAATATTAATTGAGGATTAATATTGGCTTCTTGCTTATTAGCTGAAAATTTTTATTCTCAATTCTCTTTACTCTAAGCTAAGCAGGTGCAATTGTCTTAAGTCGAAAAATATACTCATTTCACATCAGGAGAGACAAGTTACACAAACTGCTTAACGCAAAGTTTACTGTCTATCTCAAAGAAAACTAAACTTAGGAAGACTAAACTTAGAAAAACCAAGCTAGGAAAGACTAAGTATAGAAGACTAAACCTAGGAAGCCCAAGCGTAGAAAAACTAAGCCTAGAAACCCAAGGAGTTCTAAAAGACAAACTAAGAAAGTAAAAATAAAAATTTATGATCTCTTGCTGGGGTAAACCAAAATAACCAACTTGCTATATGCTCTAACTCTACTTTGTAACAAGATTTTCTCGTTTGTTATTTGTTAGTTGTTATTGGATTTTTACACTTAACAAACAATAAATCCATACAGCAAATACTCTGCTCTAACAGACTACTAGTAACCGATTACTCGTAGTAAGGAAGTATTGCCCATAACATTACAAAGTAAATCGCAAAATACCAACTAACTTTTACAAAGTTAACCTCTAGCGATTAGTTGCATCGAATAAAATGTTTTCTTTACCCTACCCTTAAATAAACAATAACAAAAGTAGAAAAAGAGAGTGAAACAGGATAAAAACAACAAAGTATTCTTTGCGGGAGTAAAAATAATATAAAAAAGCTAATTTTTTGGTGATAAAAGAAAGGAAAAAATTTGGGCGTAATCTGAAAATTAGACGTCCATATATGACTTCTTCTATATGTCACCGTATTTTCAAATTACCGTTAGGAAACAGTTGCGGGTTGGAATGGAGGGTAATATTGGAGAGATGCAAAAATATTTACCAATGAAAGTAGATATAGGCTAGAAATTTTGGTAAAAAGTTGCCTAGAATAAACATTTGTCTAAGATACCTAAGATACCTAAGATACCAAAAAATACTTTAAGATACTAAAAGTAAGATACCTTAAGATAGAGAGAAATAGACATTTGCTTAAAATAGACGTTTGTTGGCATGCTCGCAATAAATACGACTCATTCCTCTTTTTCATCGAGTAGTAGAATTCTAAGAGCTCTGACTGCTTGATTAGGTAGTTTTATTCCTAAAACTATTACTATACTAACAATCTAGATAAGCTAAGTACAGAAAAATACGAAAAACCTACTTAGTTATGACTAAATTGCGGAAGAATAATCAGCTTTATTTCCTTCCAAGTTAATTCCCCTAGAAGTAGGTGCAAACTACAAACTAAGCTCTTTAACTGCAAGTTCAAACAAATAAATCTGATTCTTGTTAACTAGAAAACAATTATAGGTTAAATAGGTTACAATGATTTGCTTCTAGCTAACTGATAAACTACAAATAAAACCAAAAAAAACAAAAAATTCGGCAATACTTGGAATTTATCCATTCTTACTTTACCACAAAATGACATTGACTTGCAAGTAGCTAACCCCTCTTAACTCCGCATCTCTTTAGCAATCAATTGATTATTAATAAAAAATAAGCTACGACAAAAAAGTCGTAGCTTATTTTTTATCCTTTCTTAACCTATACTTAAATTAGACTTAAATGGTTTTAGTAACCATAAACTGATCTTATCCTCATACAAAATAGGTTTAAAAAATTTAATAATTTTTATTCCCAAGTTAGTGGAGATAAGCCTCGTTGCCCTAACTAATTAAGAAATAAGTTAATGGATTTGTTAATTTTGTAGAGATAAGTAATCTCTGTACTTATAGAGGTAAGTAATCTCTGTGCTTATAGAGGTAAGTAATCTCTGTGCTTATAGAGATAAGTAACCTCTGTATTTATAGAGATAAGTAACCTCTGTATTTATAGAGATAAATAACCTCTGTATTTATAGAGATAAATAACCTCTAGATTTAGAAAGCAAAAGTAAAACGTAAGTTTGCTTGTTTTGCTGACCAATCTTTAGCTTTTTGGTAACCAGTATTAAGGTCAATGCTAAAGTTCTTGCTAATTTTAACTTGCATACCAAGTTTTAAATCAGCTAAGAAACTTTGACTAAAGCCTACAGCAGTTTTCTCACCGTTTACTAGTTCAAGTTGGTAGTTGTTACTTGCAAGTTTACGTACTAAATCTAAACTTGAGTATAAGTTGAACATAGAGTTAAGGTTGTACCAACCTTTAACTCCAAGGTTGAGATAGCTTTGCGTATGGCTACGTGCTTTTGCGTTAAAAGCAAAAGCTTGTCCATAGGCATTTGCAACTTCATGAACTTTTTCAGAGAAAGCAGATTGGTGCTCTCTTTGTAAAGTTAAACCACCGTTTAACTCAACTCCATAGTTGTCACTATTTAGTGCTAAGTAACCCGCTTGTAAACTTAAACCTAGAGTTGTTGCGTTAAATTTACTACTTAAATCATTGCTATTAAGTAGACTACGCTCAACTTCATATCTTTGGCTTGAAGCAAAGAAACTTAAGTTATACCAAGAGTTTGTAAAGGCTTTACCAACGAGGAAGTTAACCCCTGCTTGTTTTACTTTACCGTAAGCGTCTTCGTGCCATTTGCTATTAGCGTAACCTGCAGCAAGACCCCAGTTATAACCAGCTACTTGTTGGTATACCCCAGCAACTACTTTATTAGTTTGTAAGTTACCACGTAAGAACTGACTACCATTGTTCCAGTCTTGCGAAGTATGACCTGTATCTAAGTAAGCTTTGATACTATTGTCTGAGGTTAAGTAACGTGCACCTGCTACTTTAGCAAAATCAAAGTTCGCTTGACGTACTTGACTTGTTACAGCTAACTGTAAGTTAGCAAAAACTGTACCAGCTGTATTGTAGTAAAGCGTTGCTAATTGTTGAGCATTCATCTGCTGAATTTGACTTGCGTAATCAAATGCAGTTGCTGTTGAACTTACACTTGTTGTTGCTTCACTACTTACTGTAGTCGAAGAAGAATTTTCTTCATCAGCAGTTAAGCTAACACCTAAAGCTTGCTCAGCTTGAGCTGTAGTTAAGTTAATCGTTGGCTCATTACCATTAGCCTCAGCGTAAGCTGTAGTTAAACTTTGTAAACTACTACTTGCGTCATTAATGATAGTTGCCTCTGTAGTTACTACAGCTTCAGGAACTTCAACACTAGTTAAGAAACTGTCTACAACTTTCGCACCGCTTAATAACAAGCTCGTATCAGCTGATGATAGACTTACCGAGCTCGCTAAACCTTGTGCTACTTCTGTACTTGATTTAACTTGGTACTTAACTTTAAAGCCTGTACTCGAATAAGGATCTTCAACAGAGGAGAAAGTAAAGTAGTTGTTGCCTAAGTAGTCCACAGCAGCAAAAGTACCACTACGGCTACTCCAAGTTAGTGCCTCAACTTCTCCCTCTCCAGTAGGCTGGTAAGTTGTTGCTGGAGTAACTGTTAGTACCCCCGCTAACTTAGCGGTAGTTGTTTCTAAACCTGCAACTAATCCAATTGCGCTAGAAGAACCAGTTGAACTAGTAGAGCTATCAGCACCAGCAACACCTTGTTTTGCATTTACGCCAACAACTAACCAAGAACTATCTTGTAAAGTTAGATTAGATACTTTACTGTAAGAAGAAGTTAAAACTCCACTGTTGTTAACCGCAGTTACTTCGACATTGTAAAGCGATAAGTTACCATTACGACCAACGTTTACTTGTTGAGTTTGATGTTTAGCACGATGATAGCCACTTGGAATAACTCCTGGAGTTTGGATACCAAGATCACGAGCAAGAACTAAGTTACCACTGTCTACAGTTGTAACCCCAGTGTAACTTTGGTTACCAACTAAATAGAGATAATCATTAGCTCCACCAGAAACAGTTAGGTTACCATTACCTTGGATGTCATTCAAGAAGTAATACTGATTTGGATTGAAATCAGGGAACTGATCATTTAATCCAGCACGGTAGGACAGATCTGCTTCAAATGTTGTGCCATCTAAGAAAGCACCAGGTCCACGTACTGCAGTATCAAGATTTACTAATCCCCAACCAAAGTTCTCATCAACCCCAGTAGCTCCTAGATCATACGCAGTTGTTTTTAGAACTGTTTTTAAGTTAGCTCCAGTCATCCATGGGAATTGTTGCGCTACTAGGGCGCCAATACCTGCTACGGTTGGTGTAGAGAAACTCACTCCAAGAATTTCTTGAGCATTATCCTCACCGTTGTAACCTGTAAAGATATATGGTGCTACTAAACAGTCATCTTTGGCAACTCCACACATTAATGCCATTGTAGAAGCGTAGACTTTCTTGTCTCTTAAATTTTGATCACTGAAGTCATTATTCTTAGCATCAATACCAGGGTAAGCATAAGCTTGCCACGCGTTCGTAGTGTCAAGTCTACTTGTAACAGTATCTGTTGAAGTTGTGGCTTTACGGTTATAAATCCAGCTTAAACGATTCTTGATGTAACTTTGAGTATCTGTAATTACCCCTGCTACTAAAAGAACATTGTCTTTACCAGCTGGAGTTTGTAGTAGTTGCACTACATCATCAGTTGCTTGAATCTGTGCTCCCTTGTTGTATGGATCTGCAACATCTTGAGCAAAATCAGTTCTAGCTTTACCTAGATAAAGTTCTTGATAAGTTAACCAGTCTTGATAAGCATTCAAGTTATTGGTTGCTAAAGTAACAAGAGGCATGGCCTTCTTGTCTTCATTGTATAACTTGTTTAAACCAGGTGAAAATTGAGGAATCTGGTTAATTTCTAGGTTCCTTGGATTATTGGTTTTATAAGTTTCCCAAGGATAAGTACCTAAATCAAGAGGATACAAGAAGCGAGCATGGTTTGCTAACTGATTACGAATAAATGGTGATACCTGTAGTACCGAGATAGTAATGATTTTTGGTTTACTAGCTTTAGCATAGGGATTCCCGATAACCA
>NZ_NRHC01000066.1 GCF_003585885.1 Psittacicella hinzii
TAGATGCGGAATTCAGGTTATAAGCTATTACTTACATTTACAAATTTGCAAGAGTGACGGCAAAATCCCCTTTAGAAAATCTAAAGGGGATTTGCTAAATTAGTTATTATTGTTTCGCTAATTTACGGTTTGCCATTACAGTTTTGTAAGTTAAATTATTAATTTCTTCACGTTTTGGTGCTGGGAAAATGTACGCAGCGATGATACCAAACACTAGACCGAAAGCAATAATTGATAATGCGTATAAGAATGGACTTACTGAAATTGGTGTGTAACCAAGACCTAATGGATTTGCTAGGTAGAATGAGAAAGCTATAGCAGATAATAAACACGCATAGCCAGCTTCTTTACCAGCACGGTCACAGAATAAAGCTAATAAGAAGATAGAAGCTAATGGACCACCAAATAGACCTGTTAAACCAGCAAATAGTTTAAACGCATCACCTTGACCTGCAACGATTAAGTAGTAAGCTAAGATAGTACCAAGGATACCTGAACCAGCAGAAGCTAACATACCTACTTTAACTTTTAATTTCTCATTGCGTGATTTTGGCAGGATAATATCGTTTGCCACACAAGTTGCTAATGAGTTAATTGAAGAAGAAACTGTAGATTGTGTTGCTGCTAGGATAGCTACCACTACTAAACCAGAAACCCCTACAGGTAAGAAGTTGAAAATGAAGTAAGGAACAATTGCGTTACCTGAAATATTTTCTGGTAATACATTACCTGAGTAGTTGAAGAAGATGATTAGCGCTGCACCCATTAATGTGAACATTACTACAGAAACTAAGAGTAATGGTACATTGTAAAGTACTGATTTTTTCGCTTCTTTTTCAGTTGGAGTAATTGAGTAACGTTGGATTACGTCTTGCGAACCGATGTAAGAGTATACTGAACTAAAGATACCGTGACCAATTACTAATGCCCACATTGAGTCACCAGCAAGTGAGAATCTAAAGTTTTGCGCAGTATAAGCTTTACCTTGTTCTTGGAGAGCTGCCCATAAACCTTGTTCAGGAATATATGCAAATGCCACTCCTACCATAATGATCATACCAAATACGAGGATAATCGCCTGAATTGCATCTAACCATGCTACCCCTGCAATACCTGATACCGTAGTATAGAATACACACACTAACGCAGTAGCAACGGTTAAAGTAATAATTGACGCACCTGGGAAGATGATCATTAACGCGATCGCTGGTAAGTATAGAACTAGACCAATACGCGCTAAGTGGAATAATGAGAATGAAAGAGATCCTACATATCTAAAGAAAGGTGATTTAAAACGTTTCTCTAAATATTCGTATCCAGTTACCGCATCAACACTTCTAAATACTGGAATTACATAACGAACAACCCAGAAAGCTAGAGGAATTGTCCCTAAAGATGCCGTACCAATAACTAGACCATTACGGAAAATTGATGCCGGAATAGCTAAATATGAAATTGATGAGAGCATAGTTGAGTAAATGGATAAGCCAGATACCCAAGCAGGAATTTTAGCTCCACCTAAGAAATAATCTTTAGCCGTTTCTTTTTTTCCTGAAAAGATAAAACCAAATGCTAGTACCCCTACTAAGTAGAGACCAACTACCACCCAGTTAATCCAACTCCATGATGTTGCTTCCATAAATATAATCCTAATAACGACTGATATCTAGTCAGACAACTAGATTTATTTAAGCACTTCTTTTATTCAGTGAATAAAAGGGGAGGAATATTCCTTTACCAAAGTAAACTCAGTAAAAGAACTTAAGTTTTTTACGCTAGACTGTCTAAATCAGCTTTAAGACTAGCATAAATTTCTACAGCACGCTCTTTTTGCTCTGCTGAGAGTTGTGACATTGGTGGTCTAACTGCCATAGCAGCTTCAACACCCGCTAAACGTAAACTTTCTTTAAGAGTTTGGTATAAGCCATTAGCCAATACCTGATCTATAAAGTTATTCAGTTTAGTTTGGGCCACACGAGCACCAGCTATGTCACCAGCTTTAACTTTGGCAAATACTTCTTTTGCTAATGGAGCGTCAAGATTGAAAGTTGAACCAATTGCTCCGTCTACATTGTAAACTGTCGCAGGTAAAAGTAATTCATCAAAGCCAAAGAAAATTAGTTTGTTAGGGAAAGCGCCTCTTAATCTTTCTAATAAGTAGAAATCAGCTGCAGTGAACTTCACCCCAACAATGTGTGGATTTGCAAATAATTCTTCAAATTGTTGCAATGAAAGGTTTACACCAGTTAGTAACGGAATTGAATAAATAATCATATCCATATCCGCAGCTTCGATAATTTTATTATAGTATTCCTTAATTTCAGCAAAACTAAATTTATAATAAAACGGCGTTACTGCAGATAATGAATCATAAGCATTTAGGCTTTTTACATACTTAGCTAACTCAATCGATTCTAGTAAATTAATTCCACCTACTTGTGCAATTAATGCTACTTGACCTTTTGCCTCTTCAGCAACAATTTCAAAAATACGTTTTTTCGTTGCTGTATCGATTAAAAAGTTTTCACCTGTAGAACCACCTACGTATAGACCATCAATTTTATTTACATCAATGTTATAACGTACAATAGCTCTTGTACCAGCTTCATCTAGAGAACCGTCTGAGTTATAAGAAACTAATAATGCACTAATAACTCCACCTAATTTACTCATTTTCTTCTCCAATAAAGTTAACTCTAATTAACATCATTAAAGTGATATTAATTTTTATGGTTGCATAAACAATATAACTTTTAAGGTAACATTGTTTATTTTGGGGGTAGCTTTCCTTTTCTTTCTAGTAAGCTGTTTTATTTCGCACAAGCTTATTCTTTTTGAGTAAGGATTTTTCTAACATTAAGGTAGATCTCGTCTAGTAAAGTTTAACTTTTCTAGAGTTAGACTTCCTATATTAGAGTGAGATACCTGATAGGCTAAATTGCAAAGCGTGAAAACAAAGTTAAAGATTAGATTCAGCACTTAGTTAATGAAAAAATATAACGCTTTGCTCTTTGTCAACAAGTAACTGCTGGAGATAAAAAATACCCTCATACCATTTTAAATGGTATATTACCAGTTAATTAGGTATTTACTGCAAATTTTTTATCATTTTTTCTTACAAGCCAAGAAAGAAAAAAGAAAGTTTTACTAGAAAATATAAATATTTCCTATATATTTATGATACCTAAGATTATCTTTTATAGAAGAATTTTATCCCAAAAAGTTGTCATAGATCACATTTTGCGATTGAAAAAATAATTTACCACTAAATATGAAAAACCCCACCATAACCTCGATTTTGTTATGGTGGGGTTTTGCATATTTGAGATATTATCTTACTTTTTTGCAATAAATTTGCAATAAATTAAAGCTAAAATTTAACTTAATTAGCTTAATAGACTTAACTTGCAACCATACTTTAGATCTGACAATAATCCCAGTTAAGTTGCTTTTATCAACTTATGAAAACTTATTAGCTAAAAACTACTTAGCTAAGTTCCTAACTAAAAACTACTTAGATAAGCTTCTTAATTAAAGATTAAGAATTTTGTCCTGATAAAGCACGGTTAAAGTAATATTGCGCAGCGCCTACTAGAACTGAATCTTGACCATGTGCAGCTGGGTATAATCTTGCGTGGTATTGTTCTGGCATACTATCAAGTAATTCTTTTACTTGAGAGATAAAGTTAGTGTAATAAGACACAGAACCACCAAGTACAAAATCTTGGATATCACAACTAATTACAATGTTTGCAATCATTTGTGCAATTGCTTCTGCTGCATTTTTAACAATTGCATCACAAGCAGGATTACCTTCTAATTGTCCGGCAAATACCTCAGCAGTAGTTAAAGGACGCTCCCAATCTTTTGTTGCTGCTGCAATTGCACGACCTGAAGCAACATCTTCAACTTTAGCGTAGTCGCCCCAGATTTGCGCTACTGGAGATTTAGTTTTTACTAGCATATGACCAATATGTCCAGCACGAGAGTCCGCACCTAATAAGATATCGTCATTGATAATAAAACCACCACCTACACCTGTAGATACAGTCACAAAGCACATGTTAGAAATTTGTGCCGTGCAATACTCTGCATAAGTTGCAGCTTGCGCGTCATTTAACGCAACTACCGCTTTACCGCCAGATAAACGTTTAAATAAATCAACGAATTCTAAACCGTCTAACTCACCAATCGAAGACTTAGTTAAACAAGTGTAAATTCCCTTGTTTACAATCCCCGCCGTACCAATAGCGATAGCTTCATATTCACTTGCATCATAATTTGCCATAATATCTTTAAAGAACTCTTCAAAGATTTCTGGAGTATGATCATTACGAGAAGTAAATTGTAAACGTTTAGTAATATTTAGGTTATTGTCAATTAAGGCAGTAGCAACCTTTGTTCCACCAATATCAATTGATAATACTTTCATCGTTAATCCTGTATTTATTATTTGCTAGCAAAATATTTTAGTAGTTAAGAAAATTCCGATATTTGTCTTAAACAATTATCAGCTAGTTTTAAATCTGTCGGAGGTCAAAGTACATCACAATTAATTTTGTAAAATTAAAATTTTGTAAAATAAAAAGATGTAACTTCTCCTTTAAATTACCATTTTATTATAACATTTTTACCTAGTTAATTTGTTTAACTCTACTAACGCAAAAGTGAGAGTAAAATGTTAATTCTTTAGTTTTTTAGTCGAGTTCTTCCCCAAGCAAGACTTTACTTTGCAACCAAAAATCTCATCTCATTTTTAACATCTTCCCAGCAAACAATTCCAAATAAACCATTGAAAAATAACAACTTTATAAAGTTACCTTTTGCAAAAATTACTAATTTTTTGCGCAAGAAACGCAAAATTTGCTTTTGGCGGTTTTGCGGTATTTCTGCACCTAATGTGTATTTTTGTTAAAATAAATATAAATTTTTACGGTTATCTTAGTTCTTTTTACAGAAATCCACAAATAGAGATTTTTGCAAAAATTACCTAGATTAGTTCTTACTTAAAGCAAAAGAACGAAAAATATTAGTAACTTTTACTAATTACCGCAAAACAAAAAGATTCGGTGGCAAGTCATTTTGCGCACAAATAGCAAAACTTCTTCAAGCGTAGAATGGCTTTACCCCGATAAAGGGCTTAAGGGTTATACGCAAACCTTATTCTACGAAAAACTTTTACTTATGTGATTTACTTAACTTCAGTTAGTAATGATCTAAAAATCAGTGGATTTTTATGATTCCAGCGGCAAGACAAAAACGTATCCTTGAACTTATTAATAATCAGCAAATTATGAGCATTGCTCAACTTGTTGAAGAAATCGGTGTTTCTCACATGACAATTCGTCGAGACATCAAATCCCTAGAAGCTATGGGGCAAGTTGTGCCTGTTTCTGGTGGTGTCCAACTTATTGAACGCGTGATTGAAGAACCTACACATGATGATAAGTCTTTTTTAAATCAAGAGCAAAAAGCAGCGATTGGGGCAAAAGCAGCAGAGTTTGTGCCAGCGCGTGGTACGGTTTTCTTGGATTCAGGAACTACTACTCGAGAAATTGCTCGTCACATAAAAAATAATGAAGATTTACTTGTAGTTACTAACGACTTTGAAATTGCGCGTTGGTTAATGCGTAACGGTCGTTGTAAGTTAATGCACACCGGTGGTACAGTAAATAAAGACAATTATTCAGCAGTTGGGGAATTAGCTGCTCGTTTTATTAAAAACATTTCTATTGACGTTGCTTTTGTTTCAACCTCAGCATGGTCAAGTGACGGCATCACTACTCCTGACGAAAGCAAAATAATTGTTAAAAACTCAATTATCCGCTCAGCGCGTTCAAAAATTCTTGTAGTTGACTCATCTAAATATGGCAAAATTGCTACTTTTAACGTAGCAGATCTGTCGGTATTTAACCTAATCATTAGTGATAAAAACCTACAGAAAAAATCTCAAGATATGATCGATAAACGAGGAGTTTCGATCACTCTAGTTTAAGGATGCCATCTAATTTAAAGATGATATAAGAAAAACCTAGTGCAAATAGTTGTCTAAACTATTTACGCTAGGTTTTAGTCTTATGCAGTTTTCTTCACTACAGAACTATTTCAGCTATTTCAGCTATTTCGCTATTCCTTTACTTGCTCTTTATTTGTTCTTTACTCGCGCATATAAATTCTGGTTAAAATCAAGCAGTACTTGATTATTTGCCGAGTTAATACGTTTTTTCAAGCTATGTCTAGCAAAGAATTTCGGAATTCTAAAGTAATGAATATTTAAGAAGAATGGATTTTGTTGCCAATCTTTTTTCGTCCACGCCTTAAATCTTTCCTCTCTTCCCAGTCTAAATAATTCAGCATCACCTAAATCAATTAAACTAGGTAAGTAACCGTAAGCCGCAAGGATCTCCTCAATCTTCTCTTGGTAGAACTCAACTGGTTGCGCTAAGATTTCACCTACTGATTGCTTAGCGTAGAAATTGTAATAATCTATCCATTCAGGAGCAGTACTATTCCACTGTTTGTTTTTCTCTAAGAAGTGAAGAATTTTTGGAATATACGGCGCTGGAATTTTCTTGTCAGCTAAAGCTTTGGCATGAGTTTTATCCCAACCAAAGTATTGTAGAGTATATCTTTGCGAGATTAAGAACTTCATTGGGTAGTTGTACTGCCAATCTAAGAAAGTCTTATCTTGGTAGTGCACTATATTAAGGAAGTCTTGATCTGGTAATAAAGTAGGACGATCTAAGTACTTACCTAGATTTACTGACCATACATCATTTGCCTGATATTCCGCTTGCCCTCTTTCTCTTAATTTATCAAGATCAACTAAAAGCAAGCCTGAATTAAAATATTGATTATCTGGTGTAAATTTACAAGCTAACAGTTCAGGGATAAATCTCTCATTAAAGAATCTGTACTTCATAAAAGTATCTGCATAGTTACAAGTATCTGAAACAATGCCTAAACTTTTACCTTGTAAAACGCTAGGTTTAAACAGTTCTTCAATGTTCCCTGTGATCATCATATCTATGTCTAAGTACAGCACTGTACCGTGATAAGGTAAAGTAGGTAACAGTAAACGATAGTTAGCAACATTTTTCGCTTGTTTTTCGCTTAAACCTAATTTTAAAAGATCATTAGAGTCTAAGTAATGAAATTTTAATTCAATATTTGGATAGTCGGCAAAAGCTTGACAAAACTTTTGCACATACGGGGAGTTATCAGCATCCGCAATATTGTGAATAATAATTGCACGAAATGGCTGACGGTTAAAAGAAATATAGTTCTTTAACAGCACTTCTAAGTGTTCTAAGAAAGTGTCGTTAGTATTAAAAGCTAGTTGATTCATATCAATAAAAATATCTGAAGTCTTGTTGAGGTCTTACCTCAATAAGGAATATCATTTATCGTTTACCACGAGGGTAAATTCTTTACCTGAATTTGGTCTTGCAGTTAGATCTATCTAGTCTTACTGTCATGATCTCTCAAATCTTACAGTTGCTCTCTAGTCTTGTAGTTAATTCGATCTTATCTAGTCTTGTAGTCAAATCATTTTAACTTTAGTCCTAAACCGATCAGTTATGTGATTAAATCTATTTCTCGTAAAATGAAGAACGAGCAGAAAATGATAAGCACGCGGAAATAGAGTGCTGTAAAAGTTTCACAGCTCCTAAGATATGCCAGCAGTTAGGTATATTGCTCTTCCTCGTATCTTTGCACATCATCGTCACCAAGATAACTACCAGTTTGCACTTCAACTAAATGAAGATCCATTTTACCTACATTGGCAATTGAGTGTTTACAGCCTATTGGAATATAAATAGATTCGTTTTCTGTATAGATTTTCTCTTGATCATCAAGGTAAACTTTGGCAGTTCCTTGAGTAATTATCCAATGCTCAGCACGATGATAATGACTTTGAGTTGCAACTTTATGCTGTGGGTAAATGGTTATACGTTTTACCTTAAAACGACTGCCATAATCTAAACTTAAAATACTTCCCCAAGGACGATAAACTTGACGGTGTTTTTCAGTCACTTGTTGGCAACGAGTTTTTAGTTGATCAACCAAAGATTTAACTTCTTGGGAACGTTCTTTAGGAGCAACAAACACCGCATCGCGGGTTTGCACTATTACTAGATCCTCAACGCCAATCGTTGTCACTAAAGCATCATCTGCCAAAATAATATTATTTTTACTTTCAAGGGTTAGATGTTGCCCAACAAAAACATTTCCCTCTGCGTCTTTTTCAGAAACTTCCCATAAAGCTTGCCAAGAACCTATATCCGACCATTGGACTTGCATAGGTAAGACTACAGCTCTATCTGTCTTTTCTAGCACTGCATAATCAACCGAGATATCTGGACAAGTTAAGTAAACTTGTGCATTTACACGAATAAAATCCAAATCGCTTTTATTTGCTTGGAAAGCTAAATAACTTCTTTGGTAAATCTCTGGTGCCCATTTTTTTAGTTCATCTAGGTAAACACTTGCTTTGAACATAAAAATGCCGGAGTTCCATAGGTACTCCTCTTGGGCACAATATTGACTTGCTGTAGCAAAGTTTGGTTTTTCAACAAACTGCTCAATAGTAAAACTATGTTGATCTAAAGCTTGCCCTTTTTTAATATAACCATAACCTGTTTCAACCGCAGTAGGTTTAATACCAAAAGTAGCCAAGTAACCTTGTCCTACTACTGGTAAGGCTTGCTGAACCGTTTGTTGAAAAACTTCCTTTTCCTTAATAACATGATCGGCAGGCAAAACTAATAGCACTGCCTCATCATTATACTCTAAAGCTTTAAATGCGCCTAGAGCTATAGCAGGAGCCGTATTACGGCTACAAGGTTCGAGGATAATGTTGTTTTCAAGTAAATCAAGTTGACGTAACTGCTCTGCAACAATAAATCTATGCTCTTCATTGCACACCACTAAAGGTTTGTTAAGCACAAAATCCTTAACGCGCAATAAAGTATTTTGCATGAGCGAATACTCTCCTTGCAATACTTGAAATTGCTTAGGAAACTGCGTACGCGAGATTGGCCAGAGACGAGTACCAGAACCTCCAGCTAGAACTAAGGGATAAATATTTTGCATAGCTACCTCAACTTACATACGTTTACCTTCAGTATGTAAATACCAATGGTAAGTTGCTTTTAAACCTTCTTCTAAGGCAATTTGTGGTTCCCAACCTAAGCTTTTTAACTTGCTAATATCGAGTAGTTTTCTTGGAGTACCATCTGGTTTGGTTGTATCCCAAACAATTTCTCCTTGATAGCCAACAACCTTAGCAACTAATTCAGTTAGGCTTTTTATCGTTAAATCCTCTCCGGTTCCTACATTAAGATGACTTAAAGTAGGCTCTGTTACTCCTGCGTAAGTCTGCTTATCTAAGCTCATCACATGCACGCAAGCGCGTGCCATGTCATCAACATGTAAAAACTCACGTCTAGGAGCACCTGTTCCCCAAGCAACTACTTGTGGCAGTTGTTGCTCTTTAGCTTCATGAAAACGACGGATTAATGCCGGAATTACATGACTATTTTCAGGATGAAAATTATCATTAATGCCATAAAGATTAGTTGGCATTACGCTACGATAATCACGTCCATATTGACGGTTATAGCTTTCGCAAAGCTTGATACCCGCAATTTTTGCCAAGGCATAAGGCTCGTTTGTGGGTTCTAAAACTCCCGTTAACAAAGCCTCTTCCTTAATCGGTTGCTCAGCAAATTTTGGGTAAATACAACTTGATCCTAAAAACAATAACTTTTCAACTCCAGCTTGATGAGCAGCATGAATTACATTGCATTCGAGCATGAGGTTTTGATAAATAAAGTCAGCGGGATAAGTATTGTTAGCGTGGATACCACCAACCTTAGCAGCAGCTAAGTAAACTTGATCAATTTTATGAGCAACAAAGAAATCATGTACAGCTTGTTGATTAGTTAAATCTAACTCTGCACGACTGCGTGTGATTAAATTAACATTTTTATCTTGGCTTAGTTGACGACAAATTGCACTACCAACCATGCCTTGGTGCCCAGCAACAAAAACATTTAACATCTTCTACTCCTCGTTAGCTAAACCATGCTCGGCAAGGAGTTTTCTTTGTTGTGCTTTTTTGTAGTCACTATCAAGCATTTGCGCACATAACTCTTCTAAAGTTACTTCAGGTTGCCAACCAAGTTTTTGCGCTGCTTTACTTGCATCGCCAAGTAAAGTCTCAACCTCTGCAGGGCGGAAAAAGCGAGGATCTACTTTTATAATTACATCTCCCACTTTAAGCGCTGGAGCTTTATCACCGGTAATTGCTTTAACAATCCCAATCTCATTAACTCCTTCCCCAACAAACTCAAGTTCAACCCCTAAACGTTTAGCTGTCATAATGACAAAATCACGTACTGATGTTTGGTAACCAGTAGCAATCACAAAGTCTTCAGGTTGCTCTTGTTGTAGCATTAACCACTGCATACGAACATAGTCAATTGCATGTCCCCAATCACGCAGAGCGTTCATGTTCCCTAAATGTAACTCCTTTTGTAAACCTAAAG
This sequence comes from Psittacicella hinzii, assembly GCF_003585885.1. Lineage (GTDB taxonomy): Bacteria > Pseudomonadota > Gammaproteobacteria > Enterobacterales > Psittacicellaceae > Psittacicella. The sequence continues at coordinate 10,554 of NZ_NRHC01000066.1, forward strand.
CAATATTAGCTAATGCCATAGTAATTTTACGCGTTACAAAAGTTTCCCCACGACGTGGAGATTCGTGGTTAAAAAGAATACCATTGCAAGCATAAATGCCATAGGTCTCACGGTAGTTTACCGTAATCCAATAAGAGTAAAGCTTAGCAACCGCATAAGGAGAACGAGGATAGAATGGCGTAGTTTCCTTTTGAGGAATCTCTTGTACTAAACCATAGAGTTCTGAAGTACTTGCTTGGTAAAAACGCGTCTTTTGACAAAGATTATTAATACGAATGGCTTCAAGCAAACGTAAAGTCCCTAAAGCATCAACATCTGCAGTATACTCTGGCTCTTCAAAACTCACGGCTACATGACTTTGCGCTCCCAGATTATAGATTTCATCAGGCTCAATCTCACCAACAAGACGTACAAGGTTTGCTGTGTCAGTTAGGTCACCATAGTGTAAGTGCAGATTAGGATTTTGGATATGCTGAATACGTGCAGTATTTGGAGAAGAAGATCTTCTTTGAATACCATGCACTTGGTAGCCTTTTTCTAAAAGAAATTCCGCCAGATATGAACCATCTTGACCGGTAATCCCCGTAATTAATGCTTTTTTCATAGATAAAACTTTTTTAATAGGGAAGAGTAAAGTAACCTTTGCTTTATCACAATAATACGAGGTATTAACTGAATTATCAAAGATTACTTCTCTTTGCTTTTATTCTTAAGTGCTTTTGGAGCTTGTAGTTCTTCTTGACGTTGAACTTCAGCTAAGTATTTTATTTGTTGTGGATGTGATTGGTTGTAAACATTGATTAAATGTTTAAGGTCTAAATGAGTATAGATTTGCGTGGTCACTAAATTTTTGTGTCCAAGCATTTCTTGCACGGCACGTAAGTTTGCCGAGTTTTGTAAAAACTGGGTAGCAAAACTATGACGCAATTTATGCGGAGAAATCTTACGTTTTACTCCTGCTTCTAAAGTACGTTTTTCTAAACGATACTGAATACTACGTGCGCTAATTCTCTTTAAATGAGTTGAGAGAAACAACGCATGCAGAGGCGAAAAGGCGCTTTTTAAATAAGCTTTACTTTGCTCTTGTAATTGCAAGGTATAGCCGTCAGACTGTAGAAGAGTTTGCTCATTTGTAGCACGAGTAAAAGATGATTTACCTGTTTTTTCTTGCGCTTGAACACTAACTTTATTTTGCTCTTCTTGTTTTTCTTGTTCTTCTTGCTCTTCTTGTTCATCAGCTTGAGAATTGGTTTTTCCTTGCCCTTGCTTTTTAGCTTGTGCTTGGATCTTTTTAAGTTGAGCTAAAGACATTAAACCATCTGTGGCAAAGTCATTTTCAGTTTCAATTTCAGTTTCGATTTCAGTTTCGATTTCAGCTTTGGATTCCGCTTCGACTTCAGTTTCAGTAGCTATTGCAAAAGAATTTTGCTCTAGCTCGGCAAGATGTGCGCTGAGCAAGTCACTAGCAGAACCTGATTTTTTTCTGCCTTTACCAGTAACCGCTTTACCTTTTTGGTTAGTGTACTTATTTGCTAAAGCTAAAATACTCACAGCGTAATGATAAACTTCACCAGAGTTATTTAAATCAACCGCTTGATTAGCTTCTGGATTGATATATAACTCTTCTAACTCTGCTTCTGAAAGTTTGTCAATTAATTCACGCTCACGTAACACTAAGTACAGAGCAATCAACTGTTTTAAACCAATTGACAAAGGTAAGTTACGGTAAACATTCCCTTTACCTAAAATCTGGATCTGGTTTTTAGTAAAATCAAGATCTTGTAAGTTTAAGTTACAGACTTCAGAAAGACGAACTCCAGTGTTGAACATCATTTCAAAGATTACTTGGTCTCTTAACTCTACAAAGTTAGTGATAGTTACCGTTTCAAGTAACTGCTCCATAGTATCTTTATCAACAACCACCGGTAAGTTCTTTTCAACTTTTAAATTCTTAACTAGTTTTGGGTAGTTAACCGAAACTTTTTCTTGGATTAATAACCATTGAAAAAAGCTACGTAAACTAGATAGTTGTTGATTACGTGATGAGGCGCTTTTACTGGTATTCGCTTCAGAGCTGATAGCTTGTTTAATAACCTCTACTTTACAGTCTTCCCAAGTAAAGTCCAATAACTTTACCTTACTCACTTTACTCGAAGTTCCTGCATCAACTACTTTGGTAGTTTGCGCCAAAGTAGGTACTGCTAAATTACTCTCTTGTTCCAGAGTAACCTCTTGCTCTTCACCTTGGTTTAAAGCATAAAGCGCATCATTTGCTTTACCTTTGCTCGATACTGTTGCCTTAGCAGCTGATTTTTTACGTTTACCAAGAATTGCGGAAAGATCCATTAACTCTTCAGGTTCAGAGCTTTTGCTGTCTTTAGAGCTTTTACTCTCGCTGAGGACAAGGTAAATAGCATTTAAAGCTTGTAACAAGTTGTTACGATAAGCCAGTAGAGTATTATTTGAATAAGCCTTTTCTAGTTTGATATATCTTAAAAAACTTTCTATATCTTGCTGAATTTGTTTAGGAAAATTCGCAAGAATATCAATTGATTTACTCACTTTGTTTATTTTGTTGATTCAAATTACTTCCTACTTAAATTATAAGCTATTTAATATTTAACTTCTTTTATTTTCTTTAAATTGTTGATTTCAAAAACATATAAAGCAGAGAGGATAAAATTAACTCTCCTATTTTTTGAATTTGCATGTAAAAGTTAAAAGCCAAAGCGCAGTTATCTACACAAGCTAGCAATCTAGCAATCTAGCAATCTAGCAATCTAGCAATCTAGCAAACTAGCAAACTAGCAAACTAGCAAACTAGCAAACTAGCAAACTAGCAAACTAGCAAACTAACCAACCAGTGCATGCAGTCCCCAAATATATAACAAAATCTAGCTCTAACATTTGGAGGTTTTTAATTCATAAAATTATTAAATCTTCTTAGATTGCTTTAACTTTGCTATAATATTGGATCAGGATATAACAGTATTCTAGTTTATGCCTAAGGCTAACAACACCCTTATGGCTTTAACTTGTAAGTTAACTTTATGATTAAATTTTTCAAAAAAAAGAAAATCGCCGCTCGTGATTTCCTAGAAGATGTAAATCCAACTAATCCTAATCCCGTACTCGAATGTTCTAACTGGCACGCCTTTAGACTTTATTGGCGTTTCATCATTCCCGTACAATGGGCATTAATAGTTGCAATTGTTTGTATCTTTATCGGCTCTGGTATTGATGCTTATCTAATCTCATCAATCAAACATATTGTCGATAACGGCGAAGGAGTTTTAAATCGTACCTTACTTTTAGGATTTGCTTACTTATTAGTAATCTTTATGAGTTTAAGGGCGGTTATGCAGTTTATTTCTCAGTTCTTGTTTAACTGGGCACAATCTAAATTAAACGTGAGCATTTCCGAGAAAGTATTCGCCCATATTTCTCGTATGCCACAGAGCTTTTTTGATATCCATGGTAGCGGACGCATTATTTCCAAAATTCAATATGAAGTTTCATTAATGCTTTCGGGGATCAGTAACTCACTACTTACCTTAAGCCGCGATGGTTCAACGGTGATCTCTTTCTTAGTAGTGATGTTTTACACTAACTGGGTACTATCTTCAGTTATCTTTTTAATGATCCCATTTGTCTACTTTGTTCTTAAATTTGTTTCAGGGTCAATTAAAAAGATTACCCAAGGACAAATGGCTTCAAGCGAAACGCAAACTCGTTTACTAAACGAGATGATCCATGGACATGCAGTTGTAAATCTTTACAATGCACAAGATTTTGAACATCAACGCTTTTACGAGCAAATTGAAACTATCAGACATCGTAGTCAAAAGAGTGTGGTAATTACTAACCTCGGACACACTTTTGTACAATTTATTGCCTCACTATTACTCGTGCTGGTAATTGTCTTAGCTTCATTTGCAACCGAGTTAAATCTACCACCAATTACTCCAGGTGATTTTATCGTTATCTTCTCGGCAATGTTTGGTTTATTAAAACCTGTACGTAACTTATCAAACATCTACACAGGTTTTGTTTCTTCATTAACAGGTGCTAAGTCTATTATGGGACTTCTTGCTCTAAATACCGAAGATGACAAAGGTACTTTAACTGAAAAAGAAGTTGATTTTACCCAAGAAATTAGATACGAAAACGTTTCTTTTGCTTATCCAACCCGTAAAGATGAACCTATCTTAGAAAACTTTAACCTAACTTTAGAAGCTGGTAAAAGTTATGCCTTTGTAGGTAAATCAGGTGGTGGTAAATCAACTATTGTTAGTTTACTAACCAGAACTTACGATGTAGATCAAGGTCGTATCACCATTAACGGACATGATATTCGTGATATCAAACTTGAAGCTTTACGTAACCACGTCGCTTTAGTTTCTCAAAACGTCCACCTTTTTGATGATACTATCTACAACAACATTGTCTACTGTGATGGTGATAAGTACACTCCTGAAGAAGTAGCTAAAGCTGCAGATATGGCTTACGTTACTAACTTTGCTAAAGACTTCCCTGAAGGTTTAAATACCAGAATTGGTTCTTCAGGTTCTCGTCTTTCAGGAGGACAACGTCAACGTATTTCTATTGCTCGTGCAATTCTGCGTAATAAACCTATTATCTTGCTTGATGAAGCAACTTCAGCATTAGATAATGAGTCTGAATACTTTATTCAACAATCTATCCAAGAGTTACAAAAAGGCAAAACTGTCTTATCAATTGCCCATCGTCTTTCAACGATTGAAAACTCTGATGAAATCTTTGTTATCCTTGGAGGAGAAATTGTTGAACGCGGTAAGCACGAAGATCTAATTCAAAATGTTCACGGTGAATACCACAAACTATACACCCGTGACTTTGGTGGTAACCTAGAAAACAATTCTAGCAACCATACGAATGATAACTAACAGAACCTAATCTAGCTAGATACAGAGAATCCAAGTTAGATTAAATCTGTTAAATTTTGCAATTGGTTCAAATTAGCAAATTCGCAAATTCGCAAATTCGCAAATTCGCAATTAACAAATTATAATGGAAGAGCTTAGCTCTTCCATTTTCTTTATCCCTCTACTATCTTCTACTATCTTTTTCTAGTCAACTAATCTTCTAGCCCCAGCCTCCTAGTTCCCTTCCTCTCCCTGAAATTTTTCTGAAAATTAACTTCCAAAAGCAACTCATCAAAGCCAACTCATCAAAGCCAACTCATCAAAGCCAACTCAGCACTAACAATCTCAAACAAGGTCAAAATATGATTATTTAGCATAACTTCACCTTGCTGTGGTTTTCCTACTCAACACCATTGAACTAGATGAACTCTAGAAAAAAGTGGTCAAATTACAACTTTTTTATAAATTTCTTACCTCTTTAGATCTGAAAGTTATATAATTAAATGAAGTCCATAAAAAAGCTTTAAATTTAAAAGGAAAAAAGCATGTCTAAAATTGAATCAACTGTATTCCACTTAGGTTTAAATAAAGAAGTTTTAGAGGGAGCTAAAATCGCAATCGTCCCTGGTGATCCTGGTCGAGTTGCTAAACTAGCTTCATATATGGATAACCCAAAACCATTAGCAAGTAATCGTGAATATACCTCTTACCTTGCTTATGTAAACGGGGTTCCTGTAGTAGTTTGTTCTACAGGGATTGGTGGTCCTTCTACTTCAATCGCAGTAGAAGAATTAGCACAACTAGGTGTTGATACTTTTATTCGTGTAGGTACTACTGGTGCTATTCAAGAAAATATTAACATCGGTGATGTAATCATTGCTTCTGGTTGTGTACGTTTAGATGGAGCTTCTTATCACTTTGCTCCGGCAGAATTCCCTGCAGTAGCAAACTATGAAGTTCTTCACTCTTTAGTTGAAGGTGCAAAAGAAGCAGGCTTAACTTACCACGTTGGTGTTACTGCCTCTTCAGATACTTTCTACCCAGGACAAGAACGTTACGATACTTTCCGTCAAGATGTTCCAAAACACATGCAAGGTAAAATGGCTCTTTGGAAGCAATTACATGTGTTAAACTTCGAAATGGAAGGTGCTACTCTATTTACTCAAGCAGCTAGCCAAGGTTTAAAAGCTGGTATGGTTGCTGGTGTAATCGTTAACCGTACAAAAAACGAAATTCCTGATGAAAAACAAGCGAAAATCGTTGAAGATAACGGTATTAAAGTAGCAGTTAATGCTTTAAAAACTTTAATTAAATAAATTTCCTTGTAGATTTACAAATTAGTAAAGACCCGAGATAACTCTCGGGTCTTTATCTAACTTTTAAATTTGACTTACGCTTGGTAAGATTTTAACCATTCATTTACTTGTTGAGCAAATTCTTTAGTGTTTACTTTAGTAAATACTTCAACAATTTTATTTTCAGCATTTACAACAAAAGCAATACGGTGGATACCATCGTATACTCTGCCAGCCATAGTTTTTTGCCCATAAACACCACAAGCTTTTGCTAAAGCTAATTCTGTGTCAGCTAATAAAGGGAAGCTTAAAGAGAATTTATTCGCAAATTTTTGCTGTTTCTCTACAGTATCTCCACTAACGCCAAGCACTGGTAAAGTAAACGCTTGCTCTTTAATTGCTTGCTCTAAATTACAAGCTTGAGCTGTACACCCTGGTGTATCTGCTCGCGGGTAAAAGTAAACTAAAAATAAATCTTTGTAAGTTTGATTATTGTAAGTCTTACCATCATTTGCTGGTAAGTTAAACTCTGGGAATTGATCACCTACTTGTAAAAGATTATCTAAACCTTTTACTACTTTTTTCTCGGTCATGTTATTAATTTCCTTGGTGTGAATAATTGTCTTGATATAAAGGGAATGATTAAGATGTTACTTAGGTCTTAAACAAGATAGGATTATCTTGCTTAGTAATTCATCTTTGTCTAAACAAAATTTCTCTGCAAAGCCAAAGCCAAAGCCAAAGCCAAAGCCAAAGCCAAAGCCAAAGCCAAAGCCAAATGATTATCCATCAAAATTATAGAGTGCAATTCATTCGAATCTAGCAGATAGTTCCTACTTAGACTTCAATATTATACCCCTTTCTCGAGAAATTTACTTATAGTTTTTCCCTATAGGTATTTATCCTAAGGTTTTTATCTTGAGTTAGATATTCTCAATTCAATTATCTACTCTTATAACCCATCTTGAGGTTTATTTGTACTTTTACTTACAGTTTGTTGGTTATCTACAGGTGCTTCAACTTCTTGAAGGTTATCTACAGGTGCTTCAACTTCTTGAAGGTTATCTACAGTAACTTCAACTTCTTGCAGGTTATTTACAGATACTCGATCTTCTTGAGGTTTATCTGCAGTAGTTTCTGATTCTTGAAGCTTATTTTCCTTAGCCTGCTCTTCTTGTAATTTCTTTTCACGCCAAGCAATTTCTGCAAGTAACGCTGATTTGTAAACCTTTTGGCGCTTACCTTTAGGTTTGCTGGTTGATTCTTTAGGTTTATTACTGGTTGTCTTGAGTTTGGTTAGTTGAGAACTATCAACTTGCTCACGCTTTAAAGCGCGGAGCGCTTTATTACGTAAATAAGTATGCTTTTTTCTTGCTTTAAAACACAAAAGAATGTAAATAAAGAAAACCAGATAAATAATTATTAAGCCGATTACTAACATATTTCCCTAACTTTTGGTACTTAAACCATTATAGCATTTTAATCTTGGGTTATAATATTAAGCTGATAACCCCTTAACTATCTAGAGGTCTATGAGTTTACAATTACAACCTATAGGACTAGAGTTGGACTTAACTTTAAATCCCAACTATTCCTTAACCGAATTCTTGCATGGTCCAAATGAAGAGGTTATAACTACCCTAACCCCTTACTTCTCCCTTGGTCTAAGCCAAACCGTAGCTTTAATCGGGGATAGCTCTACTTTAGTTAACCAAATGGTGAAAGCTTGCTATGATGACGCAAGCAAACTAAACCCTTTCTTAGATGAAAGAGAGCAAAGTTTTATTGATCTTGCTGAGTTTATAAAAGAGAAAACTCCTCAAGATCTAGCTGACTTATACTATCAGCGTCTTATTGCCTTTAACAATGTGCACACATTACTAGGCAAACTTGAATGGGAAGAAGCTCTTCGAGACCTAATCACCATGATCGACAATAGTTACAGTTTACTTATTGTCGGTACTCATGTTGACATCGCCGATAGTGTATGTGTTCTGCCGGATTTACAATCTCGCTTTAAACTGTTTACTAAACTTTACCTTAAAGCTTACTCTTCTCGTGAGTTAAAAGAATTTATTACCTATCGCTGTCATGAACAAGGTCTAGCTCTTTCTCCTCAAGGGATTGAACATCTAACTCAAGTTTATCAGTCTGTTCATCCTAATGGACTAGATCTCGATCAAACGGCTATTAATATTAATCGCCTATGCAATCGTGAAATGCGTCAAGCTAATAGTTTGAGCGCCTCTTTCTTACAGCAACACCCTGAAGTCTTTAAACTAGCTAACTTAAGTGACGACTTACTTGACTACTATCAACGTCAAGCTAACTTTGATGAAGTTGAAGACGAAGATGATCTTCACAACCCAAATCAAAACCAACCTCTTGCTCCGTTAACTAAGTATGGTAAGATCTTTACCCGCTTTAAACGTCAACAGGCTCTTAATAAACAAAACCTTCGTGAACGTGAAAAGCTCTTACCACAAACTGCGCAATTTGCTGTTGGTTTTGCTAATTATTTCCGTGAGAAATACCCAGAGTTAGATAACTATGAACCAGATCCAGCTTTACTTGCTTACCTAGGTAAAAGTGAAGAAGAAGCTCTGCAAGTTCGTAGCTACAAGAGCGCCAAAAAGTTACGTCAAGAAAAAGTTCTTCGCTTACTACAAAAACATATTCAACAAGCTGATGATAATCGTAACAACGATACCTTAGCACACCAAGGTATTGATGATAACTACTTCTTTATGTACGACGATTATCGTGAGAATGCTCTGCTTGAAGAACATCTGCAACAAACTCAGGTAACAGAAATTGAGCAAGTTCTTGCTGGAGAAGAAGTTATCTTAGGACAAACATCAGAGGTGCCTCAATCTTTTGCCGACAAGCAATTTGCTGACAAGCAATTTGCTGATAAGCAAAAAGATGAGATCATAACTACTGCCAAACCTCAACTTAACAACAAGCAAGAAGACAATCAAGCTTCTGCTTTTGAGCTAGGATCTAACTTTGAGCATGTAGCTAATTTTGCCCAATTAGCTAACTTTGAGACATTAGCTGAATTTGAGCAATTAACTGGCTTTGAACAAGTTGCTAACTTTGAACAAACTTCTCCTCTTATTCAACTTTTATTTAACCAAGATTTAGAGGCTGGAGAACTATTTACTGTAGAACTAACTTCTCCAACTTTAGAAAAAATTGGTAAAGAACTAAATGCACCTTTATCACGCCTCCTTACAAATAGAAAGCGTGTTAAAGATAAACCTCTAGTCGACTTTACAACTTTACTTAAATTCGAATAATTGCAAAAGCGGAATAAAAATACCTATGTCATCTTGGAAAGATTTGTTTACCCGTAATTTTAATAATCCGCAAATTGTTGCCTTGATTTTAATCTTACTGGTAATCTCCCTCGTTCTTTACTTTTTTGGTAAGATCTTAGCGCCGGTTTTCTTGGCAATTGGTCTTGCTTACATCTTGAACTTCCCCACTCGCTGGTTGGTCAAGAAAGGACTTAAACGTATCTACGCCTTGATCCTTATCTTCGGTTTGGTTGTTCTAACTTTATGCTGGTTAGCTTTTAGTATTGTTCCTCTACTTATCCGTCAACTAAGTACTTTACTAGTTGAAGCTCCAAGTATTGTCGGTATTCTAAAAGAAAAACTTCTATCGTTAGAGCAGTACCATATCCCTTACCTAGATAAGACTACCTTATATTCAATCTACGAGAACATTAATCAGTATATCCAATCTAATATGGATATCCGCATAGATAATATTCTCGCAGTTTTACAAAACGTAGCTTACGTTGCCGTAAATACTTTCTTAGTGCCATTTATGGCATTCTTAATGCTAGTAGACTACGGCTCACTGAAAAAAAGCGTTGTTCGTTTCTTACCACAATCAAGCGAATTAGCTGATGGGGTTTTTAAAGAATTCATGCACCAACTTGACAACTACGTACGTGGTAAAGTGCTTGAGTTCATTATTATGACAATTTTAAGCTTTATTGCTTTTGCATTCTTTGGCTTAAAATACAACTTAATCCTTTCAACTATTATCGGGATTTCAGTAATTATTCCTTACTTAGGGGTAATTATTGCTACGGTACCATTTGTTTTAGTAGCTTTCTTCCAATTCCAATTTACCTCAAGCTTCTGGTGGTTAATGGCAATTCATACTGGTTTACAGATCTTTAACGGTAACATCTTAGTACCTTACCTTTACTCTAAAACCAATAACATTCGCCCAATTACCGTAATCGTAGCTGTGATTTTCTTCGGACAAATCTGGGGTATCCTTGGAGTATTCCTAGCTATTCCGCTTTGTACTCTAATCAAAGCTGTAGCTAATGCTTGGTTCTTAAATTCACAAATTTACTTTGAAATGCAAAAACGCCAAGAAGCAGAATTAAAGCGCCAACAAGAAGAAAGTCGCCAAGAGGCTAAAGAGGTTAAAGTACGTGATGAATCTTCTCGTCCTAAACGCAGAAAGAAACCTGAAGAACCTCGTCCTCGTAAAACCCAAGCCCAACAGAATAATGGTCTTTATACCGTAAAACCAAAAAATTCTAATAATTCTAATAACAAAACCAACAACAAAAATGGAGATTCTGCAAATCATACTTCAGGAGAGCAAACTCCTCGAGAGCAAAATCAACCAGAATCGAACATTCAGTAGTTGGTGTCAAGTATCTAGATAAAAATACAAAGATACAAAAATACAAAAACACAAAAATCCTCTAATATTAAATCAGAGCTAAGAGTAATAACTCCTAGCTCTGATTTTTTTGCCTAAATTCTTAACTTAAGATAAAATAAGCAGGTAGAAAAAATATCCTTATTTTAAATTAGATTATGACAACAGAAAATAAAGAACATAGACGTATTAAGTCCTATGTATTAAGAACTGGTCGTATTACCGGTAGTCAAGAACAAGCTTTAGAAAACCTCTTCCCTCTTTACGGTGTAACTTGTCCAACAAATAACCAAGTTTTAAACTTAGAAGAAATCTTCCCTGAAAACAAAGGGGTAATTGTTGAGATTGGTTTTGGTATGGGAACTTCATTAGTTGAAATGGCAAAAGCTAATCAAGCTAACAACTACCTAGGTATTGAAGTTCATACTCCAGGTGTTGGTAATGCCCTTAAACTAATTGAACAAGAACAGCTTAATAATTTAAAAGTAGCTTGTCATGATGCTATTGAGATCTTACAAGCTCTACCTGAAAATTCAATCGCTGGTTTACAACTTTTCTTCCCAGATCCATGGCATAAAGCTCGTCACCATAAACGCCGTATCGTAAATGCTGAATTCATGCGTCTAGTTACGCGTGCACTTGTTCCTGGTGGTTTTGTTCACATGGCAACTGACTGGGAAAACTATGCTGAGCATATGTTAGAAGTATTAAATGCTACTCCAGAACTTGAGAATACTGCTAGTGATGGTATGTATATTCCTCGTCCAGATCATCGTCCACTTACTAAGTTTGAACAACGTGGTCACCGTCTAGGACACGGAGTTTGGGATCTATACTTTATTAAAAAATAAAGTAAAATTTCTTGATACTAAAAGAGTCTCGCCTAAAGCGAGACTCTTTTATTGTCTTTGTAAGTTACAATTTTATGTTAGTTAGGGCTAAATCAGTTTAGTCTAACTTCAAGGATTACATGTAACCCGCACCAGGCATTGCTGGAGCTTCAGGTTCATCTTCTTCCACGATCATGCACTCTGTGGTTAACATTAAAGTCGCAATTGAAGCAGCTTTTTCTAATGCTACACGAGTTACTTTCGCTGGATCAAGAATACCCATTTCTAACATGTTACCGTAAGTTTCTGTACGAGCGTTAAAACCAAAATCAGCTTCACCGTTACGTACACGCTCAATAATTACAGAAGCTTCTAAACCACAGTTAGTAACGATTTGACGTAATGGAGCTTCCATTACTTTTAATGCTAAACGGATACCTGCAGCTTGTTCGTCATTATCAGCTTTAATATCTAAGTTAGCTGAAGAACGAATTAATGCCACACCGCCACCTGGAACAACACCTTCAGCTACCGCTGCACGTGTTGCTGAAAGCGCATCGTCGAAACGATCTTTTTTCTCTTTCATTTCAACTTCAGTAGCGCCACCAACTTTAATTACCGCTACCCCGCCTGATAACTTAGCAATACGCTCATTTAATTTTTCAATATCGTACTCTGAAGTAGTTAAGCTTAATTCGTGTTTAATTGCAGCTACACGATTTGCAATTTCTTCAGCGCTACCAGCACCGTCGATAATTGTTGTTGAATCTTTAGATACAACTACACGTTTAGCAGAACCAAGAACTTCTAAACCAGCACGAGTTAAATCAATACCTAATTGCTCTTCGATTACAGTTGCACGTGTTAACACACCTAAGTCTTGTAACATTGCTTTACGACGGTCACCAAATCCTGGAGCTTTTACAGCTACAACTTTTAAGATACCGCGCGCTGAGTTTAGAACTAAACCAGAAAGAACTTCTGATTCAAAATCTTCAGCAATAATTACTAAAGGTTTTGATTGTTTATTAACAGCTTCAAGGATAGGTAAAATTTCACGTAAGCTGTTTAATTTACCATCCACTAATAAAATGTATGGTGAATCAAATTCTGCAGTTGCATTATCTGCACGGTTAGCAAAGTATGGACTTAAGTAACCACGATCAAATTGCATACCTTCAACTACTACTAGTTCATCTTGGAAACCTGTACCATCTTCAATAGTGATTACACCATTGTTACCAACTTTTTCCATTGCCTTAGCAATTAAACTACCAACTTCTTCGTCGTTGTTAGCTGAAATAGTTGCAACTTGTTGAATTGATTTGTTATCTGAAGCTGGAGTTGCTAAATCTTTTAAGTTAGCAACAGTTGCTGCTACAACTTTATCAATACCACGTTTAACATCCATTGGATTTAAACCAGCATTAACAACTTTTAAACCTTCACGGATAAATGCTTGGGCTAAAACTGTTGCTGTAGTTGTACCGTCACCAGCTAAATCGTTAGCATCTTGAGCAACTTTTTTCACTAGTTGCGCACCCATGTTTTCGAATTTATCTTTTAATTCGATTTCACGTGCAACTGAAACACCATCTTTAGTAATTAATGGCGCACCAAATTTACGCTCAATAATTACGTTACGACCTTTTGGACCTAAAGTGATTTTTACTGCGTTAGCTAAAGTATCAACACCTTGGAACATTTTTACACGCATGTCGTTGTTAAAAACTAATTCTTTTGCTGCCATTTTACTTTAACTCCTATTTATTCACTACTGCCATAATTTGGCGTTCAGAAATGAATACTACTTTTTGTCCAGAAACTTCGTACTCTACTAAGTTAGTCGCACTTGGGTGCAGAATTACAGTATCACCTACAGCAACATTTAAAGGAACGTTACCTGATTCACTTGGAAATCCTGTACCTACTGCTAAAACTTGAGCATATTGAAGTTGAGTTTTTGCAGTTAGAATTAAACCTGAAGCTGTTTTTTCTTCAGATTCTACTAGTTTTACTACAACTGTATCGTGTAGTGGTTTTAGGTTTAATTCAGACATAAATTTATCCTTTTAATTATGTTATTTTTCTTTAAATATTATAGGAGTTTAGATAAAAAAAATCAATTTTTAATCAAGGTTTTACGACTGGTGACCACAAATTTAAAGAAAAAAGTGAGGGAAAATTTAAGGCGATATTTAAGGGAAGAATTTGCAAGATTTAGATAAGAACGAGGATAACGATGAGGAACTATTGCGTGAGGAGTATAACTTTAGCAATTGTGCAGTTGCTAGCTAAAGGAAGCTAAAGGA
>NZ_NRHC01000067.1 GCF_003585885.1 Psittacicella hinzii
TTCGGGAATCCCTAAATAAACAACCTAAAATTAGTAATCGATTAGCTTAAAATTCAGTAATTCATTAATTCAGTAATTCAGCAAGAGCAAACAAAAAAACTCCCCAAGCAGTTAGAGGCAAACATTTCTCTGCTTGGGGAGTTAACTTTACTTGTTGCTATTAGTTGACTTTACTAACATCATGAATTTCACTAAAGCCTCTTAGTCGGTAGACTTTGAGGCTATAGCAAATAAGGACTATAGTTAGTATAGCGGGGTTTCTAAATAGAACTCTATTTAGAACTTGTTATAAAGGTAGAGGTATCTACCTTTATGAATCTGGTTGTAGATCAGGTTGTAGATCTAGCTAGAGATCTAGTCATAGATCAGATTATGGATCTAGTTATAGATTGCAAAATCTGGTGTTCCTGATCTATCCTGAACTTGAAAGAGGTGGATTGTAAAAATTATTGACAATCCGAACTAGCTCCAGCTAAGTCGCTAGCACTTAAATTGTATTTAGAAGCAATCTCACCTAGACTTAGAGTACTAATATCTCCAGCACTTACTCCTAGACCTCCTAAATGTTGACTACCAGAAGCACCTACCTTACAACTATTAAGTTTTTGGAAGCTTTCTGCTTTTAAAATCACAGGAGGAGCTTCTTGAGGACCAGAGTTTTGTGGTAAAGGTTGTTGCTCTTGAGCAATGAAGATAAGTCTCTTAAGCTCGTGATCACCTTTGTCATTTACTTCTTGACTAATTGCTGTTTGTGCACGAATAGATAGAGGAATCGTGCTCGTTGGTTCTCTAGGTTCTGACTTAGTTGCAGGAACTAGTGGTACTAGAGGAGTATTAGCATTGTCAGCTGAAGCTGGTGGCGCAGGTGGTGTAGGTTGAACCGGAGAAGTGTCACCCTCTTGAGGCTGTTCAGGCTGTGGTTGCTCAACTGGAGGATTTTCAACATCAGGTTGTGGATCCTGTGGTTTTGCCTCTGGTAGTGCAACTTCAGGTTCTTCTTTAGGTAGATCCGTAGGTTTTGCTGGTTCTACAGGGGTAACAGGCTCTGCTGGAACTTCAGGAGCTTTTGGAAGCTCTGGAGTTTCTGCTGTTTCTGTACTTTCTTTTACTTTCTCTTCATCAGAGTCTTGTACTTCAACATCTACGTCAGTACTTGTACCAGTTCCTTCAGATGGATTTTGTTCTTCCAATGGTTTGTCTTCTATAGGTTGAGCAACTTCGTCTCTGTTTACATCTTCTGTAGGTGTATTAGGTTTAGGTTCTTCCTCAGTAGATGCTTTAGGATTATCTTCAGGAGTTGGTGATGGTACAGGCGCCTCTGCAGTTTTTTCTTCATCTTCAGATGGAGATTGATCACCTGTTGAAACGTCAGTATCTGTTTCAGCAACTTCAGGTTCTTTTGCCTCAGGTTCCACTGGAGCAGGAGTTTGTGGAGCAGGATCTACAGGTTCCGGAGTTGTTGAAGGTTCTGTAACTTTTTCTTCTTCAGCTTCTTCTGATTTCTCCTCTGCTGGTTTTGCAGGTTCTTGAGAATCGGCTTTAGGTTCTTCCTGTGGAGATCCTTGTGGAGCTTCTTCATCAGAATGATCTTTTTGTTGATCTTTTTGTTGATCTTCTTGTTGAGTTTCCTCTTGTTGCTCTTCAGTTACAGGATTAGAAGTAGTTGTTTCAGGATCTTGTTGTCCTTTACTTTCTTCTACTTGATCTTTTTCTTCCTCTTTCTCAACTTCTTCAGTTGCTAATGGAGGAGTTGTAGGTTGACTATCAGTTACAGATTCGGAAGCGTCAGAAGTGTCAGTTGCGTCAGAACCACCTGTTTCGCCTTTTTCTTTGCTTTCTTCTGAACTTTCTTCAGTACCTTTAGGCTCTACTGAATCTTGAGATTCTTCAGATTTCTTATCTTCTACTTCTGCAGCAGGAGCTTGATTCTCTGTTGTAGCTGGAGTTTCTGCTTCAGTTTGCCCCTCTTGCTCACCTTGTTCAGTTACTTCTTCTTTTGGAGTATCTGCTTTTGGAGATTCTACATTAGTTTCTTCAGTATTAGTTGTAGTAGACTTATCACCTGTTGATTCTGTTTCTCCTGTTTCTGCTGTTGCACCTGTGTCTTCAGTTTCAGTAGCTGGAGAAGTTTGAGTTTCTGTTTGAGGTTCTGCTTGAGGTTCTGCTTGAGGTTCTGCTTGAGGTTCTGATCCTTCAGTTTTAACTTCAGTTTCTTCTGATTGAGTAGAAGATTGGTCTGGTTGAGAAGCTGAACTTTCTGGTTGAGCAGTTGAAACTTGATCTTGAGATTCAGTGTCTTGTGCTGAACCAGTTTCAGATCCTGCAGCAGGATTTTCTTGCGCAGAGTTGCTATCAGATTCTACAGTTGAGGTTTCTGTAGTAGGAGATTCTGCAGCTCCAGTTGAAGTTTCTTCCGATCCAGTTGTTGGAGAATTGGTTTCAGAAGTAGTTCCTGAAGTTGAGTCAGTAGTAGTTCCTGAATTAGCGTCTGAAGATTCTTGTGCGGCTACTTCAGGTGTTGTATCTGACTCTTTAGTGTTTTGGATGGTTGTACCATCTGTAGTTTGAGCTTTCTCTGCACCTGAACCTGTGTTGTTCTTGAACTCTGTGTCATTACTGTCAAGTTGAACTTTTTTACTAACATCTAGGTCAGTAGAGTCAATTGTGATTTTTGCGTTAGTATCAGTAGAGGCTGTTAAGGTATCAGCTTTTACTTTGGCATTGGTTAGAGTAACGGTGCTAGAGGTTGATTTTAAAGTAGCGTCAGAGGTTACGCTGATATCAACGTGATCTAGGGCTACTTCATTGGTTGCTTCTACTTTAAGAGAACGACCAGAAAGTTTAGCTTGTTTATCAGCAGTAGTGTTAGTAGATACTTTGCCTGCTTTGAGGTTAAGTACAGCCGCTTGACCATTCTGTCCTGATGCAGCTTCAACTTTTCCTAAGGTAATGTCTTTACCTGCACTGATATTTAAGTAAGTAGCTCGCGATCTAATTTTAGCTGCGTTACCATTTTCATCTGCGTCAGCTGTGAAACTACCACTAGTAGAGTTTAGACGGATATTATTAGCTTCAACACTACCACCTTTAATGCTTACATTCTCTTCGACATTAAGTTGTAAACCTGTGTTACTCGAAATTGTTGAGTTAGTTACAAATAAACCTTGAAGGGTACCTCCAAAAGTTTCAATACCTTGTCCAGAAATGTTTGAGTTGTTAATTGTAAAGTTACCAGCTTTACCATTATCACCTTTCTTAGCTTGGAACTGGAGTTTGCTCGTAGTGTTTAGCGTAACGTTATCTAAGAAAGCATCTCCGTTACCATTGAGGACAATGGTACTTTGGTTTGCTTTCTCTGTTTCTCTTTGGTTAGAGAACTTAGAGTCTTTTAAAGTAACCTTACCACCTTTAATGTAGTAGTTTACAAGAGCGTCGAATACACTACCCTCAACTTTTACTTCACCACCTTTACCTATAGCGTGGGTCATTACTTCTTGCCAGTTATTGGTAAGGGTAGAGTTAAGTACGTGTAGAGTTTTACCGTCACCTGAAGTAGTAATACGTACTTGTCCAAAGTCAGACTTAGCTGTGATGTTCTCAAGAATTAGATCATCTTTACTATTGAAACGAATTGAAGTTACGTTAGTGATACCTGCAGGAGTATAGGTACCAGTGTTCATAGTTACATTTTTTAAATGTAAGGTACCGTTGGTAGTTACATCAACAGCATACGCGTCTAGGATATTTTTATCCCCGCTGGTTAATACTTGATTACCAGCAGTTAGATTTAAATGGAAAGTTGCATTAAGAGTACTGTTGTTAACAGTAACATTGTTACTCGCTGTAGCAATTACCGAACGAGTTTTAACCGTTGAGTCTTCAAAACTAACATTTTGCGCAGTTAAGTTTAACCAACCGTTTGCTTTACCCTCAACACCGTAGTCTTCCTGTTTGTATTGTTCAGTATCAATACTAGCTCCAGTTACACTTAGGTTATTGGTTGCTTCAAGCGTAACGTTGTTGCTCTTTAAAAGCTCTTCTACTTTTTTATCTAGTAAGTAAGAATCGGTTTTTGTGCTATCTGCACTTGCAGTTTTGTAAGTAACTTGGTTGCTGTTTGGGCTTAGATCAGAAACTTTTTCGTCAGTCTCTGCAGTTTTGGCATCGTAAGTAGTTGAGTTAACAATGTGGAGGTTTTCAGGGTCAAGTAACCATTCACCTTTACCTGCGCTACCTCTGGTGTCAACGTCAAAGCTATTTGCTAGATCTAACGTTTTCCCTGAAGTTTCAACAAAACCACCTTTACCATTAGCAGCTGTAGCAATAAAAGTACCTTTAACTTGGTTTAAGTCACCCCAAACAATTGCTTGTCCAGCATCACCGTTTGCCGCAGAAACATCAACAACTGCTTGCTCTGCTACTAAAGTAGTTGAAGCTAATTTAACGGTACCTTTACCTTTTAAATCACCACCAACATTTACTTGAGTAGCAGTTACTTGGGCTTGGTTAGTTAACACTACATGATCACCAAGAACGCTAACTTTGTTAGCACGAGCTTGTCCTTGTTGACTATAACTAGTTGAATCTTGGTTACCAGCAATCACACCTGCCTGTACAGCTAGACCTGCTTTATCTGCAGTTGGGGTAACAAAGTTATGCGCATCAGCAGTAGTTTGTCCTTGTTCAGCTACGCTTCCAGCGTAAAGCAGAACTTCGCCATTTGCATTAATGCTTGCTTTAGTTTGGCTTGCTGGAGTTAGGAGATCTGCAAAACTTGTACCATGTGCTACTTGGTGACCTAAGAGAGCGACATTTTTAGCAAAGATAGCACCAAGGTTAACCGCTTGGTTATCAGCAGTTACTTTATAAGAGATTAGAGGGTTAGACAAGTCTTGAATGGTAATTGCTTGTCCTGCTAAAAGATAAACTGTACCATTTTTAGCTTCAAGTACACCAGTATTTACTACTTGACCACCAACCAGAGCAAGAGTTCCGTCTTCTTGAACCTTGATCATACCTTGGTTGATAATGCTCGCTAGAGCTTTATCTTTTTCTTGGTTAAAAACATACTGACCATTTAAAAAGTCTTCATTGGTTAGATCAAGGGTAGAAGCAACTAATGAACCCACTTCTACCTTTGCATTTTCACCAAAAACCACCCCAGCTGGGTTAACAAGAAAAACTTTACCGTTTGATTGTAAAGTTCCAAGGATTTTAGAAACTTCACCACCTAAGATACGGTTAAGAACCGCAGAGTTGGCACTTTCTTGTAAAAACTGTACGATCTCGTGAGAGTTAATATTGAACTTTTGCCACTCAATAATTGTGTTAGGAGTAGTTTGATAACTAGTTACAGCGTCTGTAACTAGAGTTTGTACTTGCCCATGCACTACATTCATGCCAGTACGAGTTGTAGCAAAACTTGGAGAGATTAAGTTTGCCCCTAGGAAAGCAAGAGTTAAACCACTTAAAGCTTTTTTAACCAAACTAAAGTTGAGGAGGGATTTGTGAGTTGAGGTTTTACCTTGTGCACTTGCACTAGTAGATATTTCTGCCACTGCATCTAAAGAACGAGTACGACGGTTAAACTTCAATTTGTAACAATGATTCATTTAAAGGTCCTATTTAGTTTTTAGAAGTAAAAATTAAATATTAAAATTCGATTGCCAAAGGTTACCAAGGAGGTCAATTGCAATATGGTTGCCAAGAATTGCAATCTTTGCCATAGATTGCAATAGTTATCAAGAATTCAGTAGCTATCAAGAATTGCAATAGCTACCAAGAATTCAGTAGCTAACAAGAATTGCAATAGCTACAAAATAGCAAATGACCGCTAGTTGCTAATTATTGTTATCCCCATGCCAAGGGTTTTATCAAAAACAGCTGATACCTGATGTTAGATATCTGGAATTGGATCGCTAATAAGAAAAATACAGATAGCTGATAAGAAAAAATACAATAATTAGCAATGGTAAAAGAGGTTGAAATGACTGTAAAAGTATTAGTTCTAAGTTATTGGAACTATAAAGATTTATCTGAATATGCTGGGTACTTTTAGAAAGATATAGCTTTATTTTGTATAAGTACAGCAAAGCTAAAGTAAGATAGATTTGCGTATTTGCGCTTGGCTGAATAACTCTCCGAAGAAAAGATAGTTATAAATTTTTACTTATTTTCTTACTTAAGTTGTAAAAGTAAGCTAAATCTAAAATTAAGTTTGCGAACCATCAGCATATGGTTGAGGGTAAAAGGGGCTTGATATGCAATTAAAGGGCTTAAGATAATTAAAGAAATTGTCACAACCTCGTTATAAAACTTATGTCATTTTGCTAGAAAATGCTTAATTATCTATAAGAACAGTTTGCTGTATTACTAACTTATATGATAGCATTTTTTTCTGGCATATTGCGATAAATCTTCCAAAAAGTAAAGATAAATCAAGGTTTAAAGGAATTTAGTTAGTTATTTCTCTAAAGGGTGGGTTTTTGCTAGATATCTTCTGGATTTTTAGCTACTTTGTGGTAGAGCCTAGAAACGATGAAGTATAGTTGAAGCAGAGTTGAAGCAGAG
>NZ_NRHC01000068.1 GCF_003585885.1 Psittacicella hinzii
TAAACTTGTAAACTTGTAAATTCATAAGTTCTCTACAAGTAAATTTTTACTTAATAAAATAGCAGAGCGAGGCTTTTTTATAAGCCCCGCTCTGCTATTTTCGTTATGGGTAAACTTGTGTTAGGTAAGGAGAAAGAACTCCATAGAGGTAAGATCTTTTCGGCAATTTTTCCCTTAATTCTAACTTTACTGGTTTTAGTAGTTTGTAAACTTTATTTACGTAAATAGTTTTTACAATTCACCCATGGTTACAAAGGTTACAAATTTTATTTGTTTAGGTAGTTTAGCAACGCTAACTCAAAATCATTAATTTGTTTACGCGTTGAACTAGAGTTATTCAGAAAGTAAGTAAAGGCAATATGTTTTCCGCTCTTAGTGGTTAACACGCCGGTAAAGTTAGTTACTCCATTTAAAGAGCCTGTTTTTCCTTTGATATTAAAGTCTTTAAAACTAGTTTTGTGTTTTAAAGTACCTTCGCTTTGATTTGGGAATAACTGCCATAAATCAGGAGCGCTGGTATAAATTGTGGCTACTAATTTAGTCATCTCTAACGGTGTAATTGAGTTGTAATAAGAGAGACCAGAGCCGTCAAACAGCTTAGAATTTACCTCTAAATTAAAGCTTGCAAGTAATTGTGAATTTACTTTTTGCGCAAGAGTATATGAAGTAGATTCTCCTGTACGAGCTAAAGCAACGTTACGGTAAAGTTGTTCTGCAATGTGATTTTCAGAATCACCTAGCATTTTACTAATTAAACTGCTAATACTGTCACTTTGGATAGCAAAGTTTGCTGTTTTATTTTGTGGAATAGGCTGTTGGCTAAACTCAAGAGATTTTACAGGGATGCCACTATCAACAAGTTGATTTTTAACAACTTGCGCAGTAAATTGATTGCCGTTAGGTACGGCAAAGTACATCCAAATACCATTTTTGTTTTGCCCTACACAACCATCAAGCGTAAAGCTTCTGCCGTTAGCATTTACATAGTTTAATTCGCAAGTTGAAGCTTCTCTCGGTGGAACTATAACGACGTTTGAAGTAATGTTTATTTCGCGTGAGTTAGTATAGTTGTCAAGTTTGGCAAAAGTACCAATAGCTCCTTCTGTTTTTAAAGTACCAGAAATACAATTGTAGTTATATTGGGCAACAGAGTTTTCGGCACTGTAACACATAGAGTTACCATTCCACACCCAACCTTGGGGACGATCATGTCCATTGTACTTACTAGTGTTAATCACCAGTTTACTAATACTACTTACATCAGCAACTTTTAATAACTGTACTAACTGACGAACTCTTTGCAGATTAAAACTAGGATCTCCAGTAAACTCAAGAGTTACTTGGTATTCTCCTTTTTTACTCGTTGGTTGCAAGTAAACGTTAGTTTTTAAAGTATGGTCAGCGGTAAAAGTAGCGTAGGTCAATAACGAAGTTATTACTTTTTGCGTAGAAGCAGGTTTAAAGTTAGAAGTAGCATTTTGGCTAAGAATAACTTGATTGCTATCAAGATCTACGGCATAAATACCATAAACGTCACCAGAAAGGTATTGCTGGGGATTAAATGAACCTTTATTTGCACTTTGCCAATTAATTGCAGGGAGGTTAATTTGCGAAGCATTACCAAAGGCAGCATAAGATGAGTTTATCGCCCCTAACGACGATAAACTCAACATAGTAAAACTAAATATTTGTGTCAGAGATGAAATTTTCATTGTGCTAAAGTTTATGCAGGAATGAATGTATCCTTACCTAAACGTAAGTTAATAAATTGAGACGGATTATCTGCACGTAAAAACGGATTGTAAGTAAGTTCTTTTAAGTAGCTTACAGGAGTATTTACATAGTTACGTTCACTTAAAGTTGCTTCAAATTTGGCTAAAGCATCTGCAATGCTTGCATCTTCAAGTGATTTTGCATAAAGTAAATTACCTTGAGTATATTCATGTCCTGGGTATAACCAGTATTCAGCAACTCCAAGGAAAGATTTTACTTTGTTAATAGAATTGTATAGTGAGTGAATATCACCACCATCAGGTTGTACACGACCACAACCTGCTGAGAAGATTAAATCTCCAGTAAATACTTGATTACCAAGGATAAATACAAGATGTTGATCTGTATGTCCAGGAGTAGAAAGAGCTACAAGTTTGTGCTCACCAATATTAAACTCAACCCCATCTTGCACGTAAACACGATTTTCTTCGGCTATTGCAAATGGTATTTGAGCAAAAATCTCTTTAGAGGTATAGATTTTTGTTTGAGGGTATTCTTTTAATAAAGCAGGTAACCCATGAATATGGTCATAGTGTTTATGGGTAATTAACAGATGAACCTGTTTGATTTGTTCTGCTTTTAAATAGGTGCGGAGATGAAGGAATTCTCCAACATCAACAACTATAGCTTGTTCACCGAATTTAATCGCATAGATATAGTTGTCTGTTAGTGCGGGAATGATTTTTACCGGTAACATATATCCTCCGAGATAATACGGTTAGTTAAATAAGATAAAGCATTTAAAAGTAAAGTTACAAAGTTTACTTTAAAGATTGAAGAAGATCCAAGAAGATCCAAGAAGATCTAAGAAGATCTAAGAAGATCTAAGAAGATCTAAGTTAAACCTAAGGGTTAAAGCATTTTACAAGATAGAAGAAATCTCGTTAAATAAGATGTTAGATATGGCTCTAAACCAAAGCATGAATTTACTTTATTAGTTGTAATTTTAGAGCCATTACTATACTTCTCAACTATCTTCAACTACTCTTCTCTTTTAGCAGGAACTAAGTCATTTACCAGAATATGTTGCGCTCTAAAAACTTGATAAATCTGTTGTTGAATTTCTTGTAGACGTTGCGAATTAATACGCTGGTGATTAGTTACTTGCTGGGCATTTTCAACTTGGATTTTAGTTTTATTAGCTTCAAAACCAAGGCGAATGTCATCAAGTAATTTAATTAAAGTAGTTTCAAGTTCAGCAAGTTGTTGAGCTTTTTCTTTTTTCTCTGGATTTACCGTTGGTTCTTGGTTAGCTTGTTGGGCTACAGAGTTTGCATTAGCAGAGCTTGAAGCTTGAGAAGAACTCGATGTTGTAGTTGAAGCAGTTGATTTTTTGCTTGTAGTTGAAGCGCTTGTTGCAGTTGTAGCACTTGTTGCGGTTGAAGAGCTTGTTGTCGTTGTAGAGCTTGCTTTTTGTGTTGACTTAGATTTCGAATTAGATTTTGAATTAGATTTTTGTTTAGTAGCAAAAGCAGCAATCACTAGATCTTGTAGTTCTTGTTCTACCGAGTTTTCATCTTCGCGGTCTAAGAAAATAAATCTTGAGTGGATTGCTCTTTCTTTGAAATCAGGTTCTACTTTGGCTATTTTTCTAGCTGCAAGAGGATTTTCTAGTTCGTAAATATAATCACGATATAGTAAATCAGAATCCAAATCAGCAGCTGTGGTTGCTAAAGAATCAACTAGTTCATTTCCAGGGATACCTGTGTGCGCTGCAACTTTTTCCCAAAGGATTTTAAAATGTTGTTTATAAACATAACAACGTTTAAAAAGATCAGGGTTCTTTTTATCTTTCCATTTGGCTTTTACCCAACCATTAATCCACATGGTCATGGAGTTTTTTAAATATTCGGAGTCAGTTTTAAAAAGAACTTGTTCACCACGGGAAATTAAGCCTTTTTGATGTAAATAGAACATCGCATAGAGAAAAGCGCTAATTTCCATGCGGTTATTAGTTGTGAGTAAAAAGCCTTTAGATTTTTGGGCAATAAGCTTATTATCTTGAAAAATAGCAAAGGCGTATCCACCTCTACCTGGGTTTTTACGGCAAGCGCCATCAATGTAAACGGTTAACATAAATTAGGGAAAATTAAGTTGGTCAAGTTAATTAGAAAATGGTTGGTCGGGTTAATTATAAACAGGTTAGTCCGCTAGTCTAGTTTATTAGAAATAGATTAGTCTGGTTAATAAGAGACTGGTTAATCTAGTTAATTATAAAATCAGCTAAACTGGTCGTTAATAGTAAAATTTTTGAATGTTTATTTTGTCCCACATTGGGGTGGGACTGGGAGCTAAGCTTGCAAAAGCAAGCTTATAAATTAGTGCGAGGTTAGTATACCTTAGGACTAATTCTTATGTTAACTTATGTTTTGCTAATTAATTAAAAAAATCTACTTGTTTTTTAAAAAAACGTTCTTATAAATTAAGTAAGAAGATAATAAAAATTACTCGCTAAAGTAATCAATAACTATTGTCTTAGGTAAAGTTTTTTTATAAAAGCATAATCATAAAAATTATATCTGTTTTAATCTAATCAATTTTTTTAACTCCAAGATAACCTATCTTGGAGTTTTTATTTGTCTAAATAAGTGAGAGACGAGAAAAATAAAATTAAATTAAAAATTTAATTAGCAATTTATTTCGGTAACAGCTCGAATAATTCGTAATTTAATTAAATTAAAAATAATTCGAATTTAAATTAATTAAAAAATAATTCGAATTAAATTAATTTAAAAATAATTCGAATTAAATTGATTTAAAAATAATTTCGAATTAAATTAATTTAAAAATAATTCGAATTAAATTAATTTAAAAATAATTCGAATT
>NZ_NRHC01000069.1 GCF_003585885.1 Psittacicella hinzii
TTCGGGAATCCCTATTTAAAATTGTCTGTTTGTCTTGTTGTTTAATTGCTGGTTGATCATTGTTTGATCACTACTTAATTGTTGTTTTGTTCGATTGTGTGTGATCGCTGTTTAATTGTTGTTTGCTTGTTGTTTATTGTCTACATCGAATGTATGTATTTGTCTATTACGTGCACTTATAGGCAAATAGGTTATTGGTGAAATAAAAACTTCTTTCCTCTCTACAAAATTTCTCGGTTAATTTTTTCTTGAGAGTTTTTACTAAATTTATATTAATATTTTTTCTAAATCCAAGGGCAAGCAATTAATTACCTAACCGCCTTTGAGGGAGATAATTCGAAACATTCCGCTAACTAAGAGGATAAAAAAATTAATTTTTTGCAAAAATCTTTTACCAAAAATAGAAATTTACTCAAGGTACTTGGCAATATTCTTATTTAGATAAGCAAGATTACCAAGAATAAACCGAGACTACAACAAGACTACAACAAGACTACAACAAGACTACAACAAGACTACAACAAGACTACAACAAGACTACAAAGATTATGAAGATATAAAAAAGATCCGACCTATTTTAGTCAGATCCTTTTTATTAATTACATTGGTAAATTGTAAAAATTAGTAACTTAGTAACTTAGTAACTTAGTAACTTAGTAACTTAGTAACTTAGTAACTTAGTAGCTCTGCTACTTACGCATTCGCATTACTTACTTTTACAATATGTTGCAATATGTATAGTTCTTACCCAGCTTTAGCTGGTTAGCATTACTATCATACCTTTAGCTAAGTAGCTGTAGTTTACTAGTTAAGCATGTAGTTAACTAATGAAGTAATTAGGTCGTTAACTAGTCAGGTAACTAGGTAGCTAGTTAGCTAGGGTAACCTCTGCTATATCGATATGTCGATAGATAGCTAAGCTTTTGCTGGAGCTTTTGCTTCTTTAGCAGTAGCTGTGTCTTTAGTATCTTTAGCGTCTTTATCTTTTTTGGTAAAACTAAAGAAGTTACCTACAGCCATTGCCACACTAATCCCTGCAATAATTGGTACATAACCGTCAAAACCTTGACCAGTAAAACCAATGGTTAAAGCAAAGGCTGTTAATGGAGCATTCATTGATACCGCTAAGAAAGCACCTGAACAAACTACAGCAGCCATAGTTACATCCATTGAGTGGAAACCAAATGAATGAATTAAACCACCTGCTACTAAACCAAATAGTGCCCCTAGAGCAAAACCAGGAGTTAAGGTACCACCAAAAGCACCTGCTCTTAAGTTAACAATTACCATTAACCACTTGAAGACAAAGAGTAATGCTCCTAAACCAACTGGAATTAACCAATAAGCTGATTGTACTGCTGAACGTCCATTACCAAGAATTTGTGGTAACCAAATTGCAACAATCCCAGTTAAAACAAAAACAAACGGTAAAGTAATCATTACTTCTTTACCAGAAGTACGATTAGCCTCTGCCCATTTCACTTGTTTACCAAAAAGTTTAGCAGGAATTCCTACGAGTAAACCAAGAAGTACTGACCACCATACGTGGCTAGTAGACATTTCAATTTGTGGTACTAAGTAAAATACTTCAGGAGAGATCACAATACGTGCTACAAAAGTAGCAATTACTGAAGTTGAAATTGCAATAACTGCATAAGGAACGTTAATTACCCCAATTAAAATCTCAAGGGCAAAGATCGCACCAGCAAATGGTACGTGGTAAACCCCAGCTAACCCCGCAGCCGCACCACATGCAACTAGTACCGAGAAGATTTTTGGATCATCAATACGACAAAAGCGAGTGATGTAAGAGGCAAAGGTTGCACCTACTTCACGTGGTGCTACTTCACGACCAATTGGTGCTCCGACACCAACTGCAAGGATTTGCAGTAAAGAGTGTGCAATGTTATCCATAAATGATGGTTTTTTACCCTCCATCATTCCTTTGATACCAACTACTGGTTTACCTTTAACTTGTAACCAAGCCCAAAGTGCACCAATTATAACCCCTCCAATTGCTAGGGAAAATAGTCGACGTTGCCATGTAGTATCATCAGTAACAATACGGTAGGTTGTCTCTGAATGCCCAAAAGCTAGGATTTCAACTTTGTGAATAAGCCAACTAAGAAAAGCAGCTCCTAACCCCGCAAAAATACCAATTAAAACTACGGCTAATGCTAAGCGAAGTTTAGCTAATAACTCTTGTTTCATCTTGTTTGCCTTGTAAATTCTCTAATGTTTATCTATGAGAAAGTAATAAAAACTCGCGGTTAATTATATAACAAAAGACAAAACTCTGAAAAGATATATTTGCTCAACGGCAAATCTGGTAGCAACAGCTACTACTGTTCTGTTCTTACACCAACAACAGCCACTACAGCTTCTTCAGCAACACTAGCTACTATAACCCCTCCTGCACTCTAACTACTCCAGCGTACAGTCTCCAGCATACAAACAACAATGAGCTAGAGAAAGCTTAAAGCTTCCTCTAGCTCAAACGCAAATTTGTCTATTGCAATTGTGAATAGTTAAAGAAGCTCTAACTAGCAGAACATTTGTTGTAATAAAGCTTTCTTCTGAAGCTCAAGGAGTTCTATACGTCTGTCATAAGCATCAAGTAACGCTTGGAAATCTCTAAAGAACTTCCCTAGTTTTAACTGCTCTTCATAAGAAGGGAAGGTAATTTCCATTTTCTCTAAGGTTCCTTTATTCAATTTCTGGCGTGTAGTTCCTACGCAGATAGGTTCGTAATAGAATGCTCTAAAGTGGGTAGCTAAGAACATGTTCTCAATCTCTCCCTCTTTCGCTCGTAATACGTGAGCATGGTTATTTACCCAAATCTTACCTTGCGTAAGATTTACAGGATAGTCTGTCATATCCGAAGCTCCATCTTCTGCTAGAAGAATATTCTCACCATCATGGGTATAACCTTCAACGTAATCAATGATTCCTGTTGCCCCATAGTAAGGTGTTGGACCTGCTACACGATAAGCTGCTTTGATTGGTACTCGTTTAGTATTGTAAAAGGTTACAATGTCTTTTACTAGTTTCATTTGCCATCTTTGCGATTCTTTGTTCTCGCCTTGATAGAACTCTGGGAAACCTAACAAAGGAATACCATCTTGCAGAGTGTACATCTGTGCAATTAACTTCTTGCGAATGTGGTAAAGGTTTTTCTTAGCCTCTTTACTATGGTAAATTAATTTGTCAAGTTCAGCAAAGAGTTTACTGATTTTCAGTTGTTCTTCAAGCTCCTCAGGAAAAGAGAACATCACCTTAGCCATACGATGAGCCATTAACTTAGGTTGAACCCCTACAGTTACATACAGATTTGTCGTCTTACCAATAGCTTCAGCCATACAGTTATTACAATAACCTTTATCAGAGAGTAATACACCACATGTAGACATAGCAAAGAATTTACCCGGAATAAATTTCGTTACTCCAGCATATCCTGTATTAGTCCAAACTACAGCCTTTTCGAATAGATATTGATTATGGTATCCAACGATTCCGTAATTTTTAGTTTGAGATGAGTAAGTTGGGTAACAATATTCACTGTCTGGTTTAGACTTAGTCTGTGCAACAAGAATATGTTTACCAGCGGTAACTTTATCAAACACATCTTCCACACGCGCAGTACGCCACGGTATAGTAAACTCAGAGAATCTTAAAGGTGGTCTTAATTCAGTTCTTTGCCTAAGTTCTTCTTTTTCTTTCAGGGTTAAACCTGTGTAATCTGGGAGAGTCATATATTTCTAAGTGCTCCAACTAGCTAGTTTTAATAAAAATCTTAATTTCTAACGATAAATAAAGCAAGTAAACATTGCTCTCTATATTATATAACGATAATTTATTAGCTCGAAACATTTTAACTAAGTGTAAAACTTCATAGGTGCCATAGAGAGCGTACAAAAGTTTAGCTTAGCCAGTTAAACTAGCTAAGCTAATTAAGCGTTATCTTACCCTGAAAAATACATCTATACCGTAAAACTCTTTCCAGATTGAACGTACTATTTGCATATACTCAGCATTTATATTTAAGATATGATTAAAATTAAGATCAAATGATAAACAGTTAAAATCACTACCATTGAATTTAAGTAAAAAGAATCTTCCAGCCTCAAAGTTATGATTTAGTAAGGCTAATAACTCTTGACTATAATTTTCCTGTAACCCATCAGAATAAATAGCTTTTAAATCGTATAACAATATTGAAGTAGAAATGCTACACTCATTAAAGTTATGCAATGCAGCAGCGCAGTAATAAAACTTTATAATATCTCTTTGTGTTGAATTCCTCAAGTCACTATCTAACTGAAGTAAGTAAAAATAGGATTTTCCTAACTGAGTAATCGTAAGTAAGGACTTAGAGGAAATAGCGTAACGGTTTTTAATAGGTTGTGCAGGTATATGTAAACTAAAAGTTTTACCTATTAATTCTATAAGTGAATCATCATCGATAACTCCATTTGTTTTAGATGCAAGGATGCTAAGCTCTTTATTAAAATATTGAGCCATTCTTACCCACAAACTTGTTTGGTCTTTACCTATACGTAGGTTAATATACTGAAGAGCTACTTCTTTAATTATATTAGTGTTATTGACTACCATAAACCTCTCCTATTAATCACATATAAATGCACGATAGAATACATTTGAAACGTATCCTTTAAATTTATCGTCAATATTTTCTTCAATGTATAGTTTATTCAGATAAGTTATGTCTAACATAAAATTAACTTTATCCCCACAACACAAAATCACACCATCTCCTACAGTCATAGCATTCTCTTTCTCCATTATCTCCAAATGAAGATTAATTCTAGCATCATCACTTTGAAGAAATTTCGTGTACATAACAGGGTTATCCATTAAACTATTTCTAATGGTAGCAGTTTCTGCAATTAAAGCACAGGTTAATATCTGGTCCTTACTATTACCAAACACTACACTAATAAAATAGTAAAGATAATATAACTCTCTAAACTCATCATTACTTAAGTCAACTCCGGAGGTTACTATTGTTTTACAGCTTTTTGCTATATCAACTAAAGTTTCAATCTTCTCTATCGGGTAATGATATTTTCCTTCTCTAAACTCACTTGGAAAATTGTAATTAACAAATTTACCAACGAAGTAAACAAATTCTAAATGACTTATAGTATCCGGTCTTAGCATAAATATAGGATTACTATTAATCCTTTGTATATTAAAAAGCCATTTAAAGTCATACAAAATTCTTTCCCAAGGGCTATCTTTTTGACGAAAATAAGACTGCACTTGAGTTTTAAGATTATTAATAATAACTTCAACTAGTATATCCATAGATACCTCAATATAATCATTAACAAATTTAAAATCTTAATCTCTTAATTTTTTAACTTTCTGAAATTAAAGAAATGAATTTACGCCATCTTTGAGATAATCCATTAGTTCCTTTAACATATGTATAATTCAAAAGATGATCTACACGGTATTCAAAATTATATAGATCTTTGTTATACCAATGAGGTGTCTTTATGCCAAAAGCAGGATTACCTCCAAAAAATAATTGTGCTTTCTCATCTAGATCATCTATATCAAGATCTGCTTTAGAAATTTTAGCCATGTACACAAAATCTTTTTCTATTTCTACAAAAGCAGTTGCAAATTCATCCTCATCAAAATTAAACATTAACCCTATAGTTTCATAAAAGAAACGCATTTTTTCTAAGTGGGCATATTCATCAGTAAGCTCTCCCAGAAGGTGAGCATATCTAGCTAAAGTCATAATTGAGTTTATCTCTTCATAATTGACATAATATCTTCCTCCTTTTACTACCGACTTGAAAGTACTTGAGTATAGAGAAATTATCATCTTTTCAAGATAGATTAAGTCTTTATCATTCTCTGGAAAATTAGGTTTCTCTGACAGTCTTTCCTTAAGGCTAATACCAAATGCATCTATCACCACATCAGCAAAAGCTAAAAAACAAGACATTTCTACAAAATAATGTTTCCCATCTAAATTAACGACATCATTAAGAATAAATAAGTCTTTACTTAATCCATGTGCCATACTTAACTCCTTAAACTTAAAAGAGAAAATGTTAAAAAAAGAGATGAGGAAACAAGCCCCCATCTCTTACACGTACTTTTGCTTGTCTTGGAACAAATTAAATTTAAATGTTTACCCCAAAACCTTTCGCTAATTCTCTTAAACCACCGTTAAAACCTTGACCTACAGCACGGAATTTCCAGTCACCAGAATGTCTGTATAGCTCACCAAAGATTAACGCTGTTTCATTTGCAAAATCTTCACCTAAATCGTAACGAGCTACTTCAACGCCTGTTTCATCATTTACTAAACGAATAAACGCATTTGATACTTGACCAAAAGTTTGTTTTTCTGAGTAAATAGTTACAGTAAATACTACGCGTTGAATTTCAGCTGGAACTGCGTTTAAGTCAACAATTAATGCCTCATCATCACCGTCACCAGCACCTGTACGGTTATCACCTTGGTGTACTACTGAACCGTCAACTGATTTTAATTGGTTGTAGAAAATAAAGTCAGCATCACTACGTACTTTATTGTCTGCTTTGATTAAGAATGCAGAAGCATCTAAGTCAAAAGCTTCACCATCAGTAGCACGCACGTCCCAACCTAAACCAACTAATACTCTTCTTAAAGAAGGTGCTTCTTTAGATAAATTAACGTTACCGCCTTTAGTCAGACTTATTGCCATAATTTTTTCCTTATTAGAAGTTACAGAACAAAAATTACCTTAGATCTAAGCTCAAAAACTATTTTGAACCAGCTCTAAATCTAAAGCCCCAGCGATATAGATCATTAACATCAACTATATCGTTGAAAGCCTGCATTTTACGCTCAACGCGAATGCCACCATTTTCAAAGAAAATCTGCGCAAGCACTACATATCTTCCTTGAATATTTTCATTACCAAGATATACTTCGATATCTGATTGACCAGCTGCTTTTATTGTTACTACTGCATCAGTTTGCGCCCAGATAACATCTGCTTCATAGATGTAGCAGTAAACAACAATGTTGTCGATATAGTCAGCATATTGTGGATTCACTAAAATAGTTTCACCACTGCCACCTACACGATCATCTCCTGTGTGCCATAAAAATGGCGCTTTAGTAAAACAACCTTGACGAGTTTGTACGTTACGAGGACCACCATTACCATTCGCAAACTGTAAGGCATCAATTAACATTTTTGAGCCATCGTTTAAACGAATGAATGCACCTAAATCTAAGTCAAGCTTAGTTTCTTTACTACCAAACAGTGAGCTAAAGAAGCCTTTTTTCTCAATCGTAATTGGCGACCAATTAAGATTGATCACTAGCTCTGGAGCTGTTTTGTTTAAGTTAATCGTAGTTGAGTTTGCTGACTTATCTAGACGGATCTTGTTCAAATTGATTGTTGATTGTCCGTTGTTTGTTGGTGTACTCGTACTGCTTGAAGAACTTGATGAACTACCTGCAACATTAGGAGAACTACTAGGGTTTGCCGTACGTTCATGTAAAGGCTTAGATGAAACATTTGAAGGAACTATCTTAGAGTAATCAAACTCTTCATTTGCCATTTGTAAAGCAAAGCTAGCTCCCTTGATATAACGCTGTAAGCTCAAAGCTACCTCCTTTGGGTTAATATTTGCAAGGTACAAGTTAATGGATTTTGTTTAGCATTTAAGGAACGGGAGTATTTCCTAATTACCAAATACTCCCTTAAGAGATAATCTAAGATAATCTAAGATAATCTAAGATAATCAGAGATAATCAGAGATAATCAGAGATAATCAGAGATAATCAGAGATAACACTAATCTTATCCCCACTATTCCTATACGCTTACTTCTCTTTTTTCTCAGGGAAAATTAAAGAAGCAATTACACCTAGAGCAAGCACACCAAGAACAATGAACAAGCTCCAGTTTGCAGGAATATGTAATTCACTACCTGTTACCGCACCATAAGACTGTACGCCCATTTTGATACCAATGTAGAAAAGTAGTGCTACTACAGCTTTTTCTAGGTGCACTAAGTACTTAGTTAAAGCTGAAAGAACAAAGTACAGACTTCTTAAACCTAAGATCGCAAAGATCATAGCCGCATACACTAGTAAAGGCTCTTGAGTAACCGCAATCACAGCTGGTACTGAGTCAAAAGCAAATGCCACGTCTGAAGTTTCAATTGCAATTAAGCATAGGAAAGCCGGAGTTACGTACTTAGCACCTTTACGTGTAACAGCTGCTAGTTTAGAAGTTACATCTGTTTCTTCTGCTGGTAATTCGCTATCTTTAACGAAAAATCTTTCACCGTGTAGTTTTTTGTAAATCGGATAGAATCTACCTGCTAGTCTTACTGACCAGTGGTTAGTGTAATCTTCAATCTCTTCTTCCTCTTTACTAGCGGTCATCATTTTCCAACCTGACCACACTACAAAAGCAGCAAAGACAAAACCTACCCAAGGACTTGCTGCAAATAAGCTTGCACCAATTACCACAAAGATCGCACGGAAAACTAAAGCTCCAAGAATTCCCCAATATAAAATGCGATGTTGCAGATGTGATTTAATCCCAAAAGAGGCAAAGATCGCTACAAACACCATTAGGTTGTCAATTGATAAACTCTTTTCTAAAACATAGCCAGATAAGTACATATCTGCCCAGTGCTTATCAAATCTAACCCAAATATAAGCATAAAAAGCTAATGCTAAGGCAATCCAAAATACAGACCAAAGAGCAGCATCTTTTACCGTAATTTCTTTAGTTTTACTATGCGCAACTAAGTCAATGTAAATTGAAAATATCATTACCCCAAAGAATATAATTACCGTTTCTAAAGGAAATCCAAAACTCATTTAAATTTTTCACCTAAACATAAAAAGTTTAAAAACAAAACCACAAATTTATTAAGCTAGCAGACCTCATCCTTGTTAAGTCAGCAGACATCCCAGTCTTGTTAAACTAGCAGACTTCACGCTTGTTAAGTTAAGCAAGAGGTTTTACCCAAACATAGCTAACCCCACAAAGTAAATGGTTGTAGCTAACCCCACACATTAGCTAGTTGTGACTAACCCCATATAGTAGTTAGCTATAACTAATCCTACACATAGGGATTCCCGAACAACGAAGAAGCTAATGATTAAATATCATTAAATTTCTTACCTTT
>NZ_NRHC01000007.1 GCF_003585885.1 Psittacicella hinzii
TTGAAAGGCTCTTATTTGTTTTAAAATTAATAAAATTAAATAAATTATAGTTTCTTGATTTACCGAGTATTTAGTAGATAGTTGGGGAAAAAGTTTCGGAGGTAAGTTTTACTTAGTGATTAACTGGTCATTAATAACTTTACCATTGCTAATAGTTAGAACACGGTCAACCAAAGGAAGAATAGATTCAAGATCATGCGTAACTATAAGCATAGTTTGCTGACGCTGTTGTAAGATTTTTACTACTCTTTGAGCATTTTCTTGATCTAAAGCAGATAGAGGCTCATCAAGAAGCAATATATCACGAGGAAAAAGTAAACCACGAGCTAGGGCAGCACGCTGTTGTTGTCCTCCTGAACAATTTTGTGGTAACTTATCAGCAATCTCGCTAATATTTAGTTGTGCCAACATTGTTTGTACTTGCTCTTGTTGTATGTTCTTTTTAACTTTGCTATTAAGAAAAGCAAGTTGGACATTTTTAGCAATAGTTAGGTGCGGAAAGTGATTATTCTCTTGAAAAACTAAAGCGCAGTTTCTTTTACTTGGAGGAAGAGAGTTAACCAGCTTCTCATTGAGATAGATTTCTCCTTTAGTTACAGGGTAGAAACCTGCAATTAGGTTAACTAGGGTTGATTTTCCAGCACCTGATTCCCCAATTATTGCAACTTTTTGTCCTTGAGGAATCTCTAAGTCAAAGTGGAATTCTTGATTAGCTCTGGTAAAGCTAACATTTTTTAATTGGATGTTCATTTGAAGTAAATAAAGTTTTAATTTACTTGTTATTTTATCATCAGAAGCTTTTTAACTGCGGAGATAGTTAATTGTGATTAAGCTATTTTAGAGATTTTGCAAGTACAAATAAGTGGGCGGTTATAAAAAATTTAACTATAGGTAAAGGAGTTAATGATTGGGAGGGGCTATTTGTAGGGATTCCCGAAATTGATCATTTTCTTCTAAATAAATTACTAAATAACATTAGGTTACCTCGATTTCTAGCAGGGCAGACTGCCCCTCTTTAAATCGATTGTTGACTTAAT
>NZ_NRHC01000070.1 GCF_003585885.1 Psittacicella hinzii
GAAGCTAAAGGAAGCTAAAGAAAGCTAAAGTTAAGTAGAGTTTTGAAGGCGATCGTACGATAAAGGCGGTTATCAGTATAAGGTTAACGATATAAAAGCAAGGTTACTGATGTTAAAGAAAATGATAGTATAGCTTACAAGTTTATCTTGATCGTAAAAGACAATAAGGAGGTAAATAACCTCCTTATTATTGAACAATTTTGTCTTACAGCTAGTCTGTCTCTATAAAGCTTAATCAGCTTTATCTACCTTGCCTAACAAGCTATTTCTTCTTATCTTCTAAAGCTAGTTCTTCAAAAGACTTAAAGTTTTTCTCAGCATGTTCAGCAACTGCAGCCATTCTTCTAACATAACCCGATTTTTTCTTAGTTAACAATTTTCTTAAACCGCGTGCGCGGTAAATAAATTGATTCAGGAAAATTGGGGATACTCCCCATTTTCGAGCGAATGGACTAACAGACTTTACTACTTGTTCAATGGTTACATTGAACAAGTATTTACTGTAAATACTTGAATCTAGCAGACCAGGTGTGTATCCGTAGTGATCGTAGTAATTTACCATCATGTTCAGATAGTAACTTTCCGGTTTTGCCAAAATCTCGCTAGTGCTTTGCTTAGCGTAGAAGTTGTACATTTCACGGAAATCTTTTTGCGGACTATCCCAAGCTTTTGCTGGAGAAATCGTTAAAAAGTGTAAGATTGATGGGTACATTGGTGGCTCTACTTTACCCTCAGCTAAAGCTTTTGGATAATCTTTCCAGCCAGCAAGATCAACATAAAAGCGAGTTTCACTTAAGAATAAACTAAAAAAGTTGTACTTACTTGACAAAATTGCTTTGTCATTAAAGTGAACTATATTCAAGAAAGTTTGATCAAGTCCTTCAAATTTCCCCTTACTAAAATACTCTGGGAAATGGTATTGCCAAAGATTTTTTTCAGGATCTAGACTCTTTCTTATTTTCTCAACATCAATCAAAATAACCCCAGCGTTAAAGAACGCATTATCTAGAGTTTGACCAAAAGGTAGTTCTCTAATGATGTCAGGAAAATATGGATCATCATATGGGTTCTTACGTTGGAACTTAGCTTGATAATCTTTTAAATCAACGCAAACTCCAATTGACTTACCCTTAAGAATATCTTCTTGAGTAAATAACTCTGCAATTGATCCGGTAAATAAAATATCTACATCAATGTATAAAATTCTTCCAGTGTAAGGAAACTCTGGAATTAGTAAGCGCCACATTACAGGATTGTCTACCAGTTCAGGGTGTGAGCCCCAATCTAGTAAAGTCTGTTTATTGGCACAAATAAAATCGAATTTTAAGCTTGGACAGTTAACAAATTCATCAGCTATTTGTTTTAGGCTAGGATCCTCTGGATCTGCAACATCGTGAACAATAATAAAAGTAGTATGATCACGATTAAATGCGAGATAGGATTTAATTAACGCAATAACATGAGGAAAGTAACCTTTATTAGCTGTCAAAACTATTTGTTTCGTTTGACTCATTGCTATCCTTGTAAAGAGTTTAACCAAACTACAAGCTTAAGTATGCTTAACAAATCTAGAAGTTCTAACTACTTTTCCCGGTTATTTTTTACATTCTCCGTTCCAAGATGTTTAACAACTTTAAGATATTTAACAACTTAAGTATGTAATAAAGTGTATAAGGTAATTGAAATACTAAGATTAGTACAGTACAGAGTCCGATAAGAATATCGTTCTCCTTAGGGTAGAAGTAAAGAGTAGATGTAATTTGTTTTATTTACCAAATAGTCTTCTAATCTTTTCCCTAAACTTGTAACCTCTTTTATTTTGGTTAACTCTTTGGAAAATTCCCTCAAGAGGCCAGCCTGGACGTTTTGGTTTCCCAAGGAAGTGAAGTTTGTGCATTCTTGGATACTTCCAGAAGAGATACATCATAATTCCTTGATCATCGTCAGTAATGCCTTTGGCAAGTAGATATTGCACTGCTTCTTGGAAGTAGTTACAGTACTCAACCATTTTTGCTTGCCCAGAAACAAACGCTGTGCCAATAATGTAGTTATCGTTTTCATACATGAGGCGATGAGTATCTTCTTCAGTTTTTAAACGTGGGAAGTACTTATATTTTCTCACATTGTAAACGTTCACTTTATTTTGTGGGAAGTCATATTTCCACTCGTCTAGATTTTCAAAATAATCATCTTCACGAGCAACACCAAAGTCAACCCAAGCGACAAGTTTGTCTTTAACTAGTCCTTTTTGGATACTATCACGTACTACGTAAGTTTTTACAAGGTTAACTAAAACATACCAACCATTCCAGTATTCTGGATTTTGGTGAAGTTTTACGGGAACCTTACTTTTATATTCAGGGTTATCAAGAATGTTTTGAATTTTCTCATAAACATCTTTTTGGTCTTCCATGAAATCATAGATAACCACTTCTGTTCTACCACCAGGACAAACCTGATTACGAACTTTTAAAACCCTGTCTTTGTTTTCTTGATTCGCGACATACACAATCATATCGTTTTTGAGACGAGCTAATCGAGTAAAGCGTTCATAGTAAACATCGTCACTACGTTCAAAGCCCTGCCAGCCTTCACGACCTAGAGCATAGAAAGCAGTAACAATCGTTATTTTGCTATTATCTGTCATATTCCTAAATTGAACCTAATACATTTAAAAAAATTCAGGCAACAGATTCTACTGTTAAGACTATCGACAGTAAACTGTCGAATAGTTTGCTAAATTATAAGTAAAGTTTGCTAAGATTATATCATATTATGATAATAACCTTTTGTTACTTATCCAAAATCTGGCAAAGCTATAGTCGCGTATTTTAAGAAAGAGCTCCCCTTTTTAAGGGCGCTCTTTCTTAGTTTGAGTTAATCTGTCTTAAAAACTCAAAGGCTTAAATGACCGGCAAAAGCAGGTCATTATAAATTTGCTCAACAATAATCCTCAACAATAATCTAAGAGGAATTGAGAAATTTGTTCTCGTGCTACTTACTGTTCCAAAATTGGCTTAGAATGAGAAGCCAAGATTGAACGAGTAAGAACTACCACTATAATCACGGTTGCTATTGCTTAAGTGAGTATAACGGTAAGAAACACCCACATATGCAGAGCCAAGTACATTTACCCCAACACCAACTTGTGAGTAAACACCATTTAAATAGTTTCTATTGAAGAATTTAGCTCCAGCATAACCAGCACTTACGCGTAACTCTGGAGAAATTAAATCATAGTTTAAACGCAGGTTTGCAAATGCTCCAGCAGATAAATCATAGTAGCTGTCAGAGTTATATGAAGAACGATTTAACGTACCACGTGCATAAGAGAACTCTGGACCAACTGTAAGTGTATTTAATACAGTAAAACCATAGCCAAGAGTAAATCTTGCACCTGTAGCTTTTAAGCCATCACCATAACTTTGACTAAAGTAAGATACACTTCCTGAAAGTGAAGCATTAGCAGCGCCTAAACTTGCTGCCGTTAAAATAGTTGTCGCTAATAATTTTACCGAAAGTTTCATAGCTCTTTCCTTAAAATAATACCCCTTATAAGGAACTTATAAGGGGCTTAGGTTATTAGAATTTCCAACCAAATTGTGCACCAACAACTTTATTAGATGCTTTTGTTTCTACAACTTCGTCAGATTTCATGTTTGGTGCGTATGATACATAAACACCTGCTGTGAAACCGTTAGACCAAGAAACACCACCACCTAATTTCACGTACACACCTTTGTACTTGAATGATCTGTCAGCTGAGCTTCTTGTGTTACGTAAATCAGCTACTTGGTAACCTACGCTGAATTGAGCGTAAGGAACAAAACCGCTGTTTTCGATTCTGAATTGAGTTAATAAACTTAAACCAGCGTTGTAATCTGTGAATCTACGAGAACCAGTTCTTTCATCTGTAGACTCGTAAGTAGAAGAGTAGTAGTGGTTGTTAGTAGAACCAACTGTGTAAGTACCTACTGAACCACCTACTTCAAGACCACCACCTACTGCTACTTTATCATTGTTGAAGAAGAAGTAGTGACCAGATAAGTTTAATTGGAATGAACCTGGGTTGTAGTTAGTTGAGCTATCTTTTACGCTAAAGTGAGAAACTTTGAAGCCTAAGTTAGCATCAAAACGGAATTTTTCATCTGCAAAAGTTGTAGCATTTGCTGTTTGAGCAAATACACCTGCAACTAAAGTTAAAGCTGCTAATGATTTTACTAATTTCATATCAAACCTTTCTTGACAACTGTTGTTATAGTCCACTTAAATCCATTATAACAAGTTTTTAAGTGCGGACTAAACTTTTTCAAAGAATACTTAACTTAGACAAGTATATCTAAAAAAACTCTTAAATTTTTGTTAAT
This sequence comes from Psittacicella hinzii, assembly GCF_003585885.1. Taxonomy (GTDB): domain Bacteria; phylum Pseudomonadota; class Gammaproteobacteria; order Enterobacterales; family Psittacicellaceae; genus Psittacicella. The sequence goes on from NZ_NRHC01000070.1 coordinate 4,368, forward strand.
TCTTAAAATAAGCTTGAGACTTACTTGCAAAAACTGAAACATCTCCATAGTAAGGAGCTACTGCTTTTTGCCAAATATCTTGATAAGCCGGAATAATTTGCGTATTAGCAGCGGTTTCACTAAAGAGTTCTTTTACAGTCTTTTCCCCATTAGCAATGAGGTTTTGACGAACTTCTTTTTGCTTTTTATCAGTAGAGTAGTAAAGATCTACTGCCATTTTTAACAAGAGAACATTTTTATTTAATTGCCCTTCTTGTTCAAACCACCAGCCATTATTGCTATTAAAGTAGTCTACTGGTGTACTTAAGCCAGTATAACCTACCACATGGCAACCACAAGCCATAGCTTCAACTGCAGGCAAGTTATGCGAATCCATATAACCGCTACTAATAAAGATATCGCTCGAACGCATAATCTCTAAAGTCTCACGGTGAGTTTTCTTATCAATTTTCACAAACTCAACTTTATCCGCATAATCTGGATATAAGCTGGTAAACATAAATTTTAACGTATTAATTTCATCGGCACGTTTACGTGGGTTTTGAATAAAACTAATACGGCATTTAGGTTTTTTCTTTTTCTCAGCACGTGAAGTTGAGCTTGGTAAAGCTAGAACTTCTGCTGGAATGCTAGTTGCAGGACAAACTACATGCACAGCCTTAAAGACTTTATTAATCTCTAAACCAAGATTTTCCTGCATATAGTTTTTCACGAAGTTGCTTGCGCAAATTAACCCAGCAAAATGCAAACTATTAAAGTACTGACGATTTTTAAAAGCGTAAGCTGTCCAGTGGACTGCTTGGTTGAACATAATAAACTTAGGTAAGTTAGGATTATTAGTTTCAAACCAATGATTCATATCACGGTACACTGGAGCTTGAGATTCTCCTACCACCACAAAATCAGTTGGGGTAAGAATTAACTCACTGCTTAGTAAGTTAATTGGAATATCTGCTGGGAAATCTGAATGCAGGTTACCAAATTTTTTATTTGGTAAGAAGAGAATACGTGCATCTACGCCAGCTTGTCTTAACTTACGCGCATGATCAACAGTAACTAAATCTCCACCAGTTACCGGAGGACTTGCCATAAAGAAGAAAAAACGAGATTTTACTCTTTCTGTGCCATCTTCAAGCTGAATTACTTCAGAACTGTTAGTGTAGTAATTATACATATCTCCTCTTAACTCGCATTTATATGTAAAGCTCTTAGTAAAGCTAAGTAACTATCAGCTAGTTTATCTACACTAAAGGTTTCCTCAGCAAACATTTTTGCTCTAAAAGCTTGTGGGTGTAGATAGTTAGGATTACCAGCAAGAGCTTCTTTATACTGCAGTAGATATTTTACGAGTTTTTGCGCAACATCACGATAGTCACCCTCTGGTGAAAAATCAGCAAATTGATCTACCATTGCTTGGCTGTCATATGCTCCGCTAAAACCGAGCACTAGGTTACCGGTTAACATAGCTTCAGGCACTAGGTTAGCATACTCAACTCCCATATCTAGCGCTAAAAATACCGCAGAATCAGCGAGATGATTTCTTGCTTCATTTAAACGCGCTTCAGATAGGTTTACAAACTCAACTTGTTCAGCTAATTCTGGTACAATTGAGCTAAAGAAGAAACGAATGTTATGACTCGACATAAAACGGAAAATTGTCTCGGTATAACAAACTTTTAATTTCTTATTAACACAAGCTAAATCAGTAGCTACCGTTGGGTAAGCTTGTACGCGCCCTTTATTTAAAATTAACGGGAAGTTACGCGCGCAGTTATTAAATAACTGCAAGCTTGCCGAACCACGAATAAAATAGCCGTCAAAGTTAAAAGCAGCAACATCTGCCATGCTTTGCCAATTACGGTGGAAACGTGTCATGTAGTCAACACATAGAACAAAGTATACTTTTGCTCCTGTACCAAAAGCACGCTGTCCTACTTGCTCACGATAAAGGTAAGCAGGGTTCACCCCTGTTTTTATTGTAAGCTCTTCAAGTTCTGCAGGGCTGTATTTCCCTTGTAAACCCAGACTTTCTTTTAAGGCAATGATATTGGCTTCTTTGTGGTCTTGGATAATAAAGACATAATAACGATTCGGGTTATGTATATCTAACTTTTGTAATTCTTCTAGCGTGATTGAACGTCTTGGACTAATTAATTCCCTTGAACTTCCTTCAACATCAAGTAAGAAAACTGGCCAATTACGATTCCCTAAATGCAAGGTATTGTAAATGGTGCCCACGTTTTCATAAGTATGTTCGCTATTATCAGGCACAATAAAAACTGTTATTTGCTGATTAGCTTCATCTATTTGTTTAATAATATCCATAGCTGTTAGTGGTATTTAGCAAAGAAATTTGCATGCTTAGCATACACTTTTTGCGCATAAGCCAAGCGCTTTTTCTTACTCGCAAAAATACGAGTTAAAAAGGAGGAAAGAGTTTTACTTTTGATTAAATAAGGATTTAACACTGCTGGACTAGCATTGTAAGGCTTGCCTCTTTGCAGTTTGCCAATCATTGCTGGGGTAACTTTTCCAAAGGCATCAATTGCTTCCAGATCAAAGTCATAGCAAGCAGCTAGGTAACCAAAAGTTGTAAAGAAATCTAGCGCCATGCCTTGATAAAAATCTACCGGACGTTGAACAATTTGTTCAACCGTTTGTTCGGCAAAGTAAGCATAGATATCTTTAAATTCTTGATGACTGTGTAGATGTATTTTTTCTCTACCAATAAAATGCACCAGTACCGGTAACTCGGTTTGCGCAAAGAACTTTTGTTTTTCACTTGGAGCTGAGATCTTAGTAAAGTCCCACTCTTTGTACATAAGGAAATGTCTTTGTGGTATTAGACAAAAAGTTAAGTAGTTATACTTTACTGGTAGTTTTACACGATCTTCTAAATGAATTTCATTAAGAAAATCTTGGTCATGTAAAAATACACCTTTACTAAAGATTTCATTTAGACGTGTTACCCAAGGGTTGCCTCTAGCTTCTAAAGCATCAAGATCAATAAGTAAAACCCCAGAGTTAAAGTAATCTTTACTTTCCCCAAAGCCAGCTTGTTGCAGTGCTAGAGAAAAACGTTCATCAAAGAAAGTTTTACTATTAAATCTTTGTAGGTGATTATTGATATCGGTTACTGCACCTAGTGACTTACCTTGTAAGTCATAGTTATACAGCGCCTCTAGATCTCCTAAACAAAGTAAATCTAGATCTAGATATAAAACGCGTCCATGGTAACCTAAACGAGGTAAGTAAAGACGTAAGTAAATGCCATGATTAGTATATTTAGCAGGCATTCCCCACTCTTGTTGTAAACTTGCAGGGAGGTAATGAAACTTAAATTCCACCTGATGATAAGAGGCGAACTCTTGCTCTAGCTGACTAAAAAGGGCAGCATTAGCTTCAGGCTCGATGTTGTGCACAACTATAATCGTCAGCTTCTGACGATTAAAGGCAATAATATTCTTTAATTGAGGAGAAATTAAATGAAAGGTATTTTTGTCAGCAGTAAAAGCTAACTGCATACTATGCTCCATAGAGTAAAACCTTTTACAAAACTTTTTAAACTCTATTATAACATTTTACGGTCTAACTCTATTGAAACTTCGTTACTTTAGGAAATACTTTAAGTATAGACAAATACATAATTTTAGATAGTAATAAACAAAAGAAAGAGCAATCATTTGTCTACTTATCCTGCCATCGTATTAACCTAACTATCACATTCCAATTAGAATTTAATCTAGCATGTGATTCAAATTTAAATCTCACAAACCTGCTAAACACATACTAACTAGATATAACCTCTCGCTTTCGAACTAGCTAACTCCAACATATTTACCTGTGATCTCTCAAATTAAAATAGACTATTTCTTATTGCTTAAGCCAGTGGCAAATACAGACATTTGCCTCTTAACTAAGCTTTTTTGTTCTGCGCTTAAGGTTACAATCTGCTATAATATCCCTACGAATTACAATCCAGATTTTTAAATAAAGAAGATTATGAGTAAAGCTCTTTTAGGCATTGCTAAAAATGCCGCATTTGCAGGTGCAGAAATTTTACGTGATGGTTTCTACAACCGTAATAACATTCGTGTAGAAACAAAAGGAATTAACGATTACGTAAGCAATATCGACAAAGCTTCAGAAGAAGCAATTATTGCTGTAATCAAAAGAGCATATCCTGAAGATTTTATCGTTGCAGAAGAAACTGCTGCAAAATACACTCCAAAACAATACAAAGTTGCAGGTAAACGTACTTGGATTATTGATCCATTAGACGGTACTCGTAACTTTATTATGGGTAACCCACATTTTGCAGTATCGATTGCGGTGCAAGAAAATGGTGAAACTGTAGCAGCAGTAGTATTCAACCCTATTACAGACGAACTTTATACAGCATCAAAAGGTAACGGTGCATTCTTAAACGACCGTCGTTTACGTTTAGAACCACATGCCAAAGGTTCAGGTTTAACAGGTAAAATTATTACTACAGGTTACGCTTTTAAAGAGCCACAACGTTTACAACGTCAGTTAGAAGTTTTACCTTTACTATTTAACCAAGGTATGGCTGACGTACGTCGTTTAGGTGCTGCAGCTTTAGATCTTTGCTATGTAGCAGCTGGTCGTTTTGACGGTTTCTTTGAAGAAGGCATTAAACCTTGGGATATTGCTGCCGGTGATCTAATTGCACGTGAAGCTAATGCAATTGTAACTGACTTCCAAGGCGGAAATCGTTATTTAGAAAATGACGAAGTTATCGCTGGTAACATTGAAGTAGTTAAAGCTATTGCTAAAATTATCCACGGCGTAACCCGTCTACACAATTTAGCAAATGCTGGCTAAGCAAACAATTACCACTTAAAAAATTATTTCGACTTAGCAAACAAACAATTACAAAAAAAGGAACGAAGCTCTCGTTCCTTTTTTCTAATTAAAAAACAAGTAAAAAATAGTTTTTTACGCTATAATATTGCCCGATCAAATAGAAGCTATTTATTTCCTATCTAAGGATCAATATTCAATTTTTTAACTATCAATGAATAAAGTAAATCTTTTAAATTTTGATGCCCAAGAGCTCAAAAATTACTTACAAGAACAAGGGCATAAACCATTTCGTGCACAACAGCTAATGAAATGGATTTACCACCATGGGGTGGATAATTTTGAACAAATGACTAATATCTCTAAAGATATGCGTCAGTTCTTACAAGAGCAATGCGAAATCAAAGCTCCAGAAATTGCCGTAGAGCAAATCTCTGCCGATGGCACAATTAAATGGGCTATGCAAGTGGGTGAACAACAAATTGAAACTGTGTTTATCCCAGAAACTGATCGTGGAACTCTGTGTGTTTCTTCACAAGTAGGTTGTGCTCTGCAATGTACTTTCTGTTCAACTGCCCAACAAGGTTTTAATAAAAATCTAACAGTTGCAGAAATTATCGGTCAAGTTTGGCGTGCAAATCAACGTATCAAAGAACTTGGTACTTATGGTGAGCGCCCAATTACTAACGTGGTAATGATGGGGATGGGAGAACCTTTACTAAACGTAAATAACGTTTTACCAGCTCTACGTATTATGTTAGATGACCTTGGCTATGGTTTATCTAAACGTCGCGTTACTATTTCAACTTCAGGCGTAGTTCCTGCACTTGATATTATCGCGGGTAAAATCGACTGTGCTCTGGCAATTTCCCTGCACGCACCAAACGATGCTCTGCGTGATGAAATTGTACCGATTAACAAAAAGTACAATATCGCGACTTTCCTAGCGGCTGTCCAACGCTTTATTGCCAAAGCTCCAGCTAACCGTGGTAAAGTAACAGTTGAGTACGTGATGTTAGATCATGTAAATGATTCAATGGATCAAGCACATGAGTTAGCGCAACTACTCAAAGATGTTCCGTGTAAAATTAACTTAATTCCATGGAACCCATTCCCTGGTGCTCCTTACGGACGTTCATCTAATTCGCGTATTGACCGTTTCCAAAAAGTTCTTACTGAACAATACAACATGGTCGTAACTGTACGTAAAACTCGTGGTGACGATATAGATGCAGCTTGCGGGCAATTAGCCGGAGATGTTATCGACCGTACCAAACGAACTTTACAAAAACGCCAATTAGAAGCTGGCTTAAAAGTACGTAACCTTTAAGCAAAAATATCGCTAAACTCTTTTACAAATAACGATATAATAAATTAGTTAATTCTAAACAATTACACTATTTAGGAAGATTCAAAATGTTAGATCCAGTTTTACTACGTACGCAAACTGAAGAGGTTGCTCGTCTTTTAAAAGCAAAACGTAATGTTGATTTAGATGTAGAGTTAATTAAATCTTTAGAAGCACAAAGATCAACTTTACAAACATCGACTGAATCTACGCAAGCAAAACGTAACGAACTAGCTGCGCAAGTTGGTCGTTTACGTGCACAAGGGCAAAATGCAGATGATCTAATTGCCCAAGCAAATGAACTTGCAACTAACTTAGATCAAGACAAAGCTAAATTAGCGCAAGTACAACAACAATTATTTGATATTGCTTCACGTTTACCTAACTTACCTGCAGCTGACGTGCCTGAAGGTAAAGATGAAAACGACAATGTTGAAATTAAACGTTGGGGTACACCTCGTACTTTTGATTTTGAAGTAAAAGATCACGTTGATTTAGGTGAATTAACTTACGGTATTGACTTCAAATCAGCTGCTCGTTTAACTGGTTCTCGCTTTGTAGTATTCAAAAGTGATGTAGCACGTTTACACCGTGCCCTAATTCAGTTCATGCTAGACGAGCACTATGCTGCTGGCTACCAAGAAGTTTACGTTCCTTACATGGTGAACGCTGAAACTTTATTTGGTACAGGTCAATTACCAAAATTTGCTGAAGATCTATTCCAAATTAAACCAATTGACGATCAAGGTGATAAAGTTTACTACTTAATCCCTACAGCAGAAGTACCGGTAACTAACCTAGTAGCTGATTCTATTACTGAAGATAAAGAATTACCATTACGTTATTGTGCACATACACCATGCTTCCGTTCTGAAGCAGGTAGCTATGGTCGTGATACTCGTGGTTGTATCCGTCTACACCAATTTGAAAAAGTAGAATTAGTACACATTACTAAACCAGAAGATTCAATGGAACAGTTAGAAAAACTAACTTTACAAGCAGAATCTATCTTAGAAAAATTAGGTTTAGCATACCGTCGTATCGTTCTATGTACTGGTGACATGGGCTTTAGTTCAACAAAAACTTACGACTTAGAAGTTTGGTTACCAGCACAAAACACTTACCGTGAAATCTCTTCATGTTCAAACATGGGTGACTTCCAAGCTCGTCGTATGAAAGCACGTTTCCGTCGTGAAGGTAGCAAAAAACCTGAACTAGTTCATACTTTAAACGGTTCTGGTTTAGCATTATCACGTACTTTAGTAGCAGTATTAGAAAACTATCAACAAGCTGATGGTTCAATTGTAATTCCTGAAGTATTACGTAAATACATGCACGGTCAAGAAGTGATCAACGTAGTGAAAAAATAATTTTTCCACTAAAAAAGGAGTTCCTTAGGAACTCCTTTTTGCTATCTCTACATTTGTCGTAAGACCAAATTAAATTAAGCAAAGTCAGACAATACAGGTCAGACAATACAGGTCAGACAAGAAAGATCTGAAAATTTCATAACGAGCAATACCTCCAAATGTTAGTTTTTCGTTTTGTCTAGCATTTGGGGCATAGCTCATTCAGACTAAACTAGCGCAATGCAAAAACATGACTTAAGTCACACTTTGCTATAAGCTTTTTGGTTCCCTTTGACTTTCTTGTATAATATACTCAATTAACTAAAATTAAACTCATTTGCATTATGAAAGAAGTTAAAATTCAAGATAAAATTATTGTTGCCAATGACAAATCATTTGTCCTTTTTGGTGGTATTAACGTTCTAGAAGATTTAGATTTTGCCCGTAAAGCGGTAGAAACCTACATGGAAATTACCCAAAAACTAGGGATTCCATATGTATTTAAAGCTTCTTTCGATAAAGCTAACCGTTCTTCAATTCACTCTTACCGTGGTCCAGGTATGGAACAAGGTTTAGAGATCTTCTCTAAATTAAAAGAAGAATTTGATAATGTTGCGATTATCACTGACGTGCATACAGAAGAACAATGTCAACCTGTTGCTGAAGTTGTTGATATCATTCAATTACCAGCATTCTTAGCACGTCAAACTGATCTAGTTGAAGCTATGGCAAAAACTGGCGCAGTTATCAATATTAAAAAACCACAATTTATCTCTCCAGCGCAAATGAAGAACATTGTTGAAAAATTCAGAGAATGCGGCAATGATCAATTAATTCTTTGTGAGCGTGGTAGCTGCTTTGGTTATGACAACCTAGTAGTAGATATGCTTGGTTTTACGACTATGAAAGAAGTATCAAACAACGCTCCGGTAATCTTTGACGTAACACACAGCTTACAATGTCGTGATCCTATGGGCGCTGCTTCAGGTGGTCGTGGTAAACAAGCACTTGAACTTGCACGTGCAGGTATGGCTACTGGTTTAGCTGGTCTATTTATGGAAGCCCACCCTAATCCTGCACAAGCTAAATGTGATGGTCCTTCAGCTACCCCATTTGCTGAGTTACCAGAATTCTTAAAACAAATTAAACAACTTGATGATCTAGTTAAGTCGTTTAACAACTAATTAACGAGGTTTTCCCATGTTAAATGTAGTTTTTTTAGATGCTCTACACTACCCAAATAATTACCAATTGAAAAAACTAGACTTTGAACACAATTGGATTAGCTATCCTTACACTCTTCCAGAGCAAACTTTTGAGCGTAGTAAAGAAGCGGATATTATTATCTCTTCAAAAGTAGTTTTAGATCGCCCTACGTTAGAACGTTTAGCAGAGATTGGTCGTTTAAAATTAATTCAAATCCCAGCAACGGGAACTAACAACGTTGATTTAGAAGCTGCTAAAGAGCTAGGCATTGCTGTACAAAACGTTGAAGGCTACTCATCTAACTCTGTAGCTGAGCACGTAATTGGTTTTATTTTTAACTTATCACGTAGCTACCACGGTTGGTCACGTGATCAATTACAAGCTCGTTGGTCAGAGCAAAAATGCTTTACTTACTATGATTACCCAATTTTTGATATTGCTGGTAAAACATTAACTATTGTTGGTAGAGGTAATATCGGTAATCTAGTAGCAGAAAAAGCTAAAGCGCTAGGTATGAAAGTTATCTTTGCTGAACGCCACAATGCTGAAGAAGTTCGTCCTGGCTATGTTGAATTCAAAACTGCTATTGCTCAAGCTGACTACATTACCTTACACTGTCCACTAACTCCTTCAACAGTTGAATTAGTTAACCAAGACTTTATCAACCTAATGAAGAAAACAGCATTCTTAATTAACACCGGTCGTGGTGGTTTAATTAACGAAGCAGTATTAGCACAAGCTTTAAAAGAGCGTCGTATTGCAGGTGCAGCTTTAGATGTTCTAAGCACAGAACCACCAGCAAAAGACAATCCATTAGTACTTGCAGGCTTAGATGAGTACAACTTATTTATCACTCCACACAATGCCTTTGCAAGTGAACAATCTTTACGTAAATTAGCTGATTTAATGGTTGATCACATCAATACTTTTGTGAAAAACAACTACTAATTTGCTAATTCAAGCTTTGAGCTCTAAGCTCTAAGCTCTAAGCTCTAAGCTCTAAGCTCTAAGCATAAAATCATCTTAAACAAAGTAAAAAAAACAGATAGAGGTAAAGGGAAGTTATCCAACTCCCCTTTACCTCTATTTTTGTTTGGCTAGAATTCTTTAAAGCTAAACAACCAGTTTGAAGCTTTAAGACGATGACCAAAGTAACTTTTTACTAAACGATTAGTAAATTCATTACAACTATTCGTGAGAACATCATAAGTCTTACCCAAATCCTCAATTACCCCACCTTGTAAAATCATTACACGATCAGTCACGTGTTTAATAATTCCTAACTCCGAAGTAATGAGAATTATAGTCTTACCGACTTCTTGTAACTTCAATAAAAGGTTAACTAGTACCCCATTGAACGATAAGTCACAAGTCGCAAAAATATCGTCAACGATAATAATCTCTGGGTCAAGAATCAGCGCATGCGCTAAACAAACCAAAGCTTTTTCTTGGTTATTAAGACGTTTTAATGGCTTATTAATCAAGTCACTTGGTGCCTCAAGAAAATGCAAGGTCTCACTAATCTGTTTAATTAGATCAGTTTGACTTTCTTTTTCTCCATGCACTAGTTTTAAAGGTAAGGCTAAGAATTCAGCGACATTACGCGCCAAGAAAAAACTATCAATCAACTCTATTTTGGCAAGACGAATATGCTCACGACGATATTTACTATCGCCGTGTAAAAGAGGACGATTGGCAAAAATAATTTCCCCATCATCAGGTTCAACTAATCCCACTAGCATGTTGGCAATAGTTGATTTCCCACAAGAGTTATGTCCCGTAATCCCAAATATCTCTCCCTGTTTTACTTTAAAACTTACTTTGTCGACCGCAATAAATTTCTTACGAAAAAACTTCGACTCAGTATAGGATTTAAATAAATGGTTAACTACGAGAATGTCTTTACTAGCTTGCATAAGCTTTCTCTGGTGCTTGAGTATTTTCTACTTGCCCTTTACCTTGCATGCCTTGGTTTGCATTTTCAGTTTGACCTTGAGCTTTGCTGTTTGCGTTTGTTTCCGCTTGAGCTTGCTCTTTATCTTTTGCTTCTAAACGTAATTGCGCATAGAAATCACGTAGTACTTTAAAAGCATGCGCACGACGGAAGTCCATATTTTGGCAATAGCTTAAGAGAAGATCAGTCGAGTTAAATAGTTCACTTTCGGCTAAATCTGGGCACTTGTTTACTAACTCTTGGTAAACTTTTGAAGTTAAGAATTTCTGATACTCTAAACCTACAGGGAGTTCACTACAGTTGCCTGTATGTACGTGTTTTAAGTACTTGAAGTGAATAGCGTTTAACATTCCAGTAAAGTTTGCCGGAATCTCACGCATTGAATGTTGCGCGTATCTTTGCGCACTTGAAGTTGAGCGACTATATGAAGCAATACTTGCTTTAAAGGTATTTTTGGTATCACGTTTAATAAACGGATACTTAATAAAATGCCCAAGAGCTTTTAAAGACTGTTTAAAGCTAACTTTACTGGTCTCTGGTGATTCAAAGAAGTAAACTTCTTTAGCACGATTTTCTTCAATCACCATTCCCACACGCACATATTTCGCTTTTACTAAAAAGTTACTTGATTGTAGTTTACTACGTAGGTAGTAAACTGTGTCACTTTCTGGCGTATAGTGTAAATCCAGTTTAACAAAGTAGTTTACTTTGAAATGATTTGCTGGGTTAGCAATAATTGTTTGTAACTGTTTACTTAATAAAGTTGCGTCGTAAATTTGGTCAGCATCGGCTTTAAACAGCCAAGGATCTAGATCACCATTTTTACGCGCTAAATTCATTAGAGCTTCAAGACCAAAGTTAGTGAAAGCGTCTAAGTAGTTTTCACGATTAACTTTATCTAACTGGCTATAGATTGGGTGATTACCATGGTAAACCGGATAAGGATAGATTACCAGTTCAAAGCCTGGATTTTGCGCCACAAACTCTGCAGCTACTTGCAGCGAGCCATCGTCTTGTAAACCATCAGCAGTTGGATGGGTAATTAACACCCCTTTACTAATACTTGGTAGTAAAGAGTTTAAACTTTGTTTTAAAGTTAAAACTTCGTTATTAAAACGAATTAGAGCATAAACTTCTTGTTCAGCAAAATCTTGGTCGCCAGTTTCTTCTAACCAGTCAACAAGATTACTTAGGCTAGAATCAACTAAAGGAGTATCTTCTTCAGGTTCTAATGCTAATTCTGGTGACGAGAAGTTTGAAACTACTCGGTTCCCACATTGATCAAAATTAAAAAATTGGTAAGCTTGGTCTGCAGCTTCTAAACGATTAGCAAGTTCTTGTTCAAGATCTTGCAGTTCATTTTGGCAATTTGCCGAAATTGGATTGATTTCTTTATCTGACATTGTCTTTTTACCCTTTGTATCTTAGGTTAAAAGTTTCCATTGGAGGTTAATGACTTGGTGAGTAACCTCTTTTTATATAAGTGGAACTGGCAGAATCACTCTGGCAATAAAATATATTTTAGTGTTTATACTATTATATAGTTTGTTTATGTTATTTCTAGAAGTTTTTATAGCTTTTCACCTGATATTTACCGCAATAATTTTTTTCTTAGAAGTTAATTCTCCAGAAAGATGCAAAAAGAGACAGATGCAAAAATACACAGATGCAAAAAGCCTCCAACCAACCTAAGTAGCACAAGTGCAACTTAAGCTAGTTTGGAGGAGAAGTTATAAACTTTTTTCTGCTGCTACTTTGAGCATAATTTCTTTTTTGATTTTAGCACGCGTTTCTTTGATCTTTTCAGAGAACTCTGCATCGACATAATCCAACGGATAATGGCACGCAAACTCATTCGAAACATTCTCACGATCACGCTCTAGTTCCGGCGCCTGCATGCACTTTTTCTGCGCAAACTCACAACGAGGACCAAAACGACAGCCCATAGGAACATTAGTTAGTTCCGGAATTTGTCCTGGAATAGCGTACAACTGCGTTTTATAAATTAGTTGATCACTGGTAAAATCCGGTAAACTTTGCAAAAAGAGCTTAGTATAAGGATGATGAGCATAGCTGATTAGATCTTTATCATAATCATCTAAGTGCATAAACCTTTCTACTATTTGCCCAAAGTAGAGAATATGCGCTGAATGCACTAAACCCTTTACTGTCAAATAGTTGTTACTTAAATACAGAACGGTTTTATTGTAGTTTGCATTCAAACGTTTAAAGAGCGACTGCACCCTTTGTGTAGAAATCGAGTTTAATCCTGTGGTTGGCTCATCAGCAATTAAGAACAAGGGTTCAGTTACCACCGTCATGGCAATTGCCATTAAGTGTTGCTCGGTTTGCGATAAGTCTTGGAAATAGCTATTGAGAATAGGTTCAGGTTCTTTAATCCCCATACGCGTAAAAAGGTCTTCGATCTCTTTGAGTTTCTTTTTGCGCTTATTCCACATAAATCCTTGCCATTTAGGGCTAAGATCCATACGATCAAGTAATTGAGTAAGGATTTTTTGTGAAGGGTCAATAACGTTTGCTGGATCTTGATCTATTACCCCCACTAGCTGCGCTAGTGGTTTAGTATCCAAATTACAAACGTCAGTTAAAAGCTCTTTACCATTAAATCTAAAGCTATCACAAGTTATTTGCCAAGAAGGACGGATATGCCCCCCTAAAATCCTTGCTATCACCGATTTGCCCGAACCCGTCTCCCCTATTAACCCCACAAATTCCCCGTTTTTGATCGTAATCGAGAAATTGTCGATTAAAGGTACAGCTGAACCACTATCAGGATCGTTTATTACTACGGTTAAATTTCTTATTTCGAGTAAAGCCATAGATTTTATCCTGCTTTTAGCTGGATTTAGATTATTGTACTTAAGTGCTGGTTATGAGTAGTATGTTCACTAAGAACGACAATCCTTTCTCTTACCTTAAATTGCTTGCGAGAGCTTTTCTCTTTCGCGCTGCATGCTCTCTTTAACTAACTCTTCGATTAGTTTAAAGATCACAAAGGTCGCATAGAGAACAATACTCACTAGGCAAGTAATTATAAAGAGAGCATAAGGAGTTTGCTCTTGGTATAGCCAAGCTTGATACATCACATTTCCCCAGTAAACTGAAGTTGGAGAAATTCCTTGTTGGAGCACCCCAATTAAAATTAGCTCTGCCACCACCAATAACAACACACGACGAATTTGACGGGAAATCTTGTCAATTAACGTAGGTAAAAGCACTAATCGCAAGATTTGTTTAAAAGTAGCCCCATCTAGCAGTAAATGACGTACCATTGTCGAGTCCATTACCTGCACTACATCTCGGTAAATACTATGAAATGTATAAATAAAGATATACAAGCATACCGATGATGCAGCAATAAACAAGCTTGGACCAAAAAGAGCAATCAGGACAAAGTAGTAAAATAGCGAAACAAAAACCGTTAATGGCGCAGTTAAACTACGAATAATACCCTCTTTACGGAAGTAAAAACCAAATACCAGAGCTAGAGGAATAATGAGAAAGAGATCTAGCAAGACAATAACAATTGCTACTAAGTAATTTTTATGGATCCCTAATAAAAAGACATCCAAAAGATCTCTACCGTAAACATCAGTCCCCAGAATATGTTGGTAAGATTCAAAAGGTGCTACTAACTCATCTTGTGGTACTACTTGATCAGCAGGAAAACTAATTAACCAACTACCAAACAAAGAGTAAAAGATTGCCACAAAAACAATGATCAAGCAGATCATTTCATGAAAGGTAACATTTCTTTGGCTATTACCCAAGAGATGATTAATCGATTTCATAATCTATCTCCTTACGTTGATGTAAATCGTAGATATAACCAAATACTTGGAACATAAATTGCATTAGCACCATTAAACTTCCCATCAGAAAGATAATGAGCCCCAATTCAATTGCATATAACTCACGTTTTTGCATCATTGAGAGAAAAAGACTACCTATACCTCGCCAGTTAAAAATGTATTCTAAACAGCAAACAAAAAAGAAAAAGGTCGCTAAGACAACAGGAAACTCTTTACATAAGGTCGGTACTAAACGATGTAAAACTAACTTGCGCATAATGTACCATGATGACCAATGAGTTTTTACCATTTTTACATAGTTGTAATTAACGATATTGTTGGTTGTTCTTGCTACCATTACATAGGTATAAGGCAAAATATAGTAAGAGGTCGTTAAGGCAATTAAGAAAAAGTTAAACATAAGTGCCAAGCGACTTCCCCCAAATCCCTCTCCCGTAAAAATTAACCACAAGCGTGAACTTGAAAAGTAACCAAAGTTTACATTATCTAACGCTTGTAAGGTATTACTGTTGTTATCGTTAAATGCCTGATTAAACAAGAGAGGTAGGGCAATAAAAGGAATTACACGCACCACGACAAAAAACTGGTAAATGAATTTACCAAGTTTTTCATGTTTAATGGTAAAGGTCACTAACGACAGAGAGATGAGGAGGTTGATAAAAGAGGCTAGGATTACTAACTCTAAGGTTGTGATAAAGAGTTTTATAATCGAAAAAGTATACATTGGGTGGTAATAAAAATAGCTTCCAGTTAAGCTACTCACCAGAAAACGCCACCAGTTTTCTAGATTAAGAGGGATGTAAGGATTTTGCCAAGTAGCAATCACAAATCCCAAAATACTCATAAGGATGAGCCAGACAACTAAAGATAATAATCGCTCAAAAATACGAGTTGCTAATAACATATCTATAAATATTTAATTATTTTCTATATTATACAACGACTAAGTTTTTCCACTAGAAAAAGTCAGATAAGTGCAAGGTTAAGAAAATATCCGGTCAAAGCAAATCTAAAAAGATCCATAACAAAGCAAAGCCTAAGCTCCAAGAGCTTAGGCTTTAAGCGATAGCTGAACGCTTAACTTTATTATTGGTTTGGTTTGAATATATAAGATTATTGATGATAAAACAAGTTAAGCTTCAGCAAGAGTAAAAATCGATTAAGCTTTTACTTTAGCAGCAGCTTTTACAATCGCAGCAAACGCACCAGCTTTTAAGCTTGCGCCACCAACTAATGCACCGTCGATGTCAGCTTGACCGAATAATGCTTCAGCGTTAGCGTCGTTTACAGAACCGCCGTATTGTAAAATTACTTGTTCAGCTACAGCTGCGTCAAATTTAGCTAAGTGCTCACGAATGAATTTGTGAACGTTTTGTGCTTGCTCTGGAGTTGCAGTTTTACCTGTACCGATAGCCCATACTGGTTCGTAGGCAATTACTGCACCTTTGAATGCTTCGATACCGTTGTGGTTAACTACTGCGTCGATTTGACGTGAAACTACATCAAATGTTTGACCATTTGCGTTTTCTTCTTCAGTTTCACCAATACATAATACTGGTACTAAACCTGCGTTTTTAATTACCGCAAATTTCTCAGCGATGTAAGCATCAGTTTCATTGTGGTATTGACGACGCTCTGAGTGACCGATAATAATGTAAGTAGCACCACAATCTTTTAATTGTTCGATTGATAATTCACCAGTGTATGCACCTGAAACGTGAACATCTACGTTTTGCGCACCAGTTTTAATTTGTGAACCTGCTACTAAGTCGGTAGCTTGTGCTAGGTATAAAGCAGGAGTAGCTACAGCTACATCACAAGCTGGATTATCAGCTAATTCTGCTTTTAATGCTGTTAATAGTTCAGTAGTAAATGCTTTTGAACCATTTAATTTCCAGTTACCCATTACAAGAGGACGACGTTTAGTTGCCATTCTTTTTACTCCTAATTTAAAAAACTTTTGCATAATTATATCATCTAAGCCGAGCTTTGTAGCGCTCTTTTTCTATCCCCTTACAAGCTAACATTAAGCTAACTTTGTCATTTGTGAAATGACTTTAACTTTTTGTGAAAAAACTGCTAAACCACAAGAAAATCGCCGAAATCACTCTCACACTTTTTAACAAGTGACAAGTTAACCTGTAAAAATTCAAAGTCAATTTTCTCTTTATTTTGCTATTTTCTGACTAAAACGTACGGTCTTTTTCTCCAGAGTTTTAACTTACTCTTTATCCAATGGTTACCTAAAGCAGAGAATGTAAAAAATAACTGGAAATTTTATTTCAATGTTTAACTTAAATACAGCTTTTAACTTAAATGCTGATATAATACGCTTTTGTTTCTCTTTACTTTAATTTAACTTAAACAGTTGAACCAGTTTAGCCATAGAGGGGTTAACTGTTTAACTATACAAACTAGATGGTTTTGTCTCATTAACTTCATCTTAATCTAAGTAGTTAACTTCATCTTAATCTAAGTAGTTAACTTCATCTTAATCTAAGTAGTTAACTTCAACTTAATCTAAGTCGTTAACTTCAACTTATTCTTTTCAGTCTTCAGTTGTGGAAATATAACAGTAACCTGATAAAGAATTGAGAATTCGAGTCGTTAACAACAACTTAATCAGAGGCGTTAATCTCAACTTAAAGCAAGTGATCAGCAACAACTTTGTATGGGTAGCTTATAAGTAGCTTAATTTGGATTTTCTCAATGAGCAAATCCGGCTTATAGCTTACCAATATCTTACCAAGAGCTTACAAAGGTAAAATACTTTTATTGCTTTACTACTCTCTCATCTAGTTTGTCATAATTTATTTTGTTCTCACATTGTTAATCTACCCTTTATAATTTGCACAACATGCAGGTACAAAAAAATTATATTACTCCTTGGCGTACAGCTAGTTTTATTCTCGGTACGATTTTTGGACTAATGGTTATGGTAATCCCATTTAGTTTACCAGCTGAGAATGGTACAACTATCGACACCATAACCTTTTACTATCTCAAAAAATTTATTGCCATGTTAGGGCTCCCGTTCTTTATGACGCTAATTACCATCGTCTGTACTATTTCAGGGCTTCTAACTCTGGCATACTGTTGCTTTAAACCAAAGTTTCTTGATCAGTACCCAACTATCAAAAACATGTTTGCAGTTGGTTGGCTAGATGTTTTCTTCCGTCTTTCAGGTGCGTTAATTGCAATTCTTGTACTTACCCAAACCGGACCGCACTTTTTAATTCAAGCGGAAACAGGGGGAAGCATGCTAGAGCAAGCAACCCAGTTAGCAATTCTGGTAGCGCCTATTCTCTTTTTCCAAACCTTTATTCTTGAGTTTGGTTTTATGGAGTTTCTTGGAACCTTAATCGGTTTTGCGTTAAAACCGCTATTTAAGATTTCGCCTCTAGCTTCAGTGAGTATGCTTTCAGCTTGGTTAATTCCAGGAAATGCGGCAATTATCTCTAGTAAACAGCTGTATGATCAAGGTTACTTTACCCGTAAAGAAGCGGTAATTATTTCAACTACTTTTGCAACTTCTTCAATTGGTTGGATAGTGGTAGTTTGTACTTACCTTGGTTTTATGGATTACTTCTGGACTTTCTTTGGTACCATTACCGGAGTAGGGATAATTATTGCTTTTATTAGTGTACGTATCTATCCACTTAACCGCTACAAAGATCTGTACGTAAATGGTACTTCACACTCTGAAGTTGCAGATCAGTTTTATGCTGGACAAAGAGCTGGAGTAGCTAGCCGTATCGATCCTAACAAGGTATACCAATCTAACTGGTTAAAAGCGTTAAACCTTGCATGTAAACGTAACAGTCAGTTAACTAAAGATAACTTTATCAACAAGTTCCCAAGTATTTTAGGGTACGTGTTTAACTTAACTCCGGTAATCATTTGTTGGGGTACTACAGCTCTATGCTTAGTTACTTACTTCCCTATAATTTTCTATTACCTTTCATTACCAATTGCTTGGATTTTTGAGCTATTTGGTTTTGGTGCAACTATGGCGCACCAAGTATCTCCGCTAATTCTAGTGAACTTAGCTGACAACTACTTACCAATCGCTCTGTTACCAACTGTTGATAATCCAACTACTGCGTTAAAATTCATTGTTGGAGTAATGAGTATTATTCAGTTAATCTACTTATCTGAAATCGGATTACTTCTACAACAATACAAACTAACACGTAGCTTTAAAGATATTATTGTGATTTTCTTTGTACGTACTTTCTTAGCACTCGTACTAACAATTCCAGTTGCTTTATGGATTTTTCCAAATTAATAGCTAGGAAAATCTAAACGAAGAAAATCAAAGATCTTAAGTCAAAAATACCAAGCACAAATGAGCCACAGGAAAACCTGTGGCTCATTTGTTTACCTCAAAACAACACCAACAAACTAAGAAATGGTCGAGTTTAACACTAACTCATTGTATAATGTTGGTAATGTTTTGTTAAAAAGAACTTTTATATTAACGAACTAGCAAGGATTTACGGATTATGACATTACCTGACTATACTGGTTTAACCCTTAAAGAAAAAGAAGAATTAAGACAACGAACAGTTCTAAGACCACCATTAAGATTCCCAGAATTTACTAAACCTTGGGTTACTGATCGCGTTAAAAATGTTTTTGACAAAATTACCCGTGGCAAAGTGTTATCTGCTAGCCTAGTAAAATCTACTCCAGATGAAGAATATAAATATCCTGTTTATTCTTCTCAAACAAAAAATTACGGAATCCTAGGATGGTATAACCAATACCTCTATGAAGACGTTATAACTTGGACTACAGACGGGGCTTACGCTGGTGAAGTAAAATTTAGAAAAGGAAAATTTTACAATACTAATGTGAGTGGTGTGTTAATGTCTAACTCTGGTCTATGTAATAACTGCATGGCCGAAGCTATAAATAAATTAACTAAGCTATATGTTACTAATGGTGTTTATGAAAAGCTCATGAACAAAAATATGGCTGAGGTTTTATTTACTTACCCTGAAGAATCTGAAGAGCAAAAGAAAATTAGCAGGCTCTTTGCTGAATTAGATAAAGAAATTTACTTTAACGAAGAAGCAACTAGAAATGCCTACAAACTCCGAAAAACTTTAATTCAACAAATGATTAAGGTTCAAGACGGTATGCCATTAATGGGCTTTCCTGAATTCTATGCAGGTGAAGATAAAGAATCGCAGAAATGGCAGGTGAAAAAAGTTAAAGAAGTTGCGGAATTACGTGGAAAATGTAGATCTATCACTGGACCAAATCGTATTCCTGGAAATATCCCATACCATGGAGCAACTAAGGTTATCGATTATATAGATAGATATAACTATGATGGGGAAAATGTTGTTCTTGCTCGTAGCGGGGTAGAAGACTTACTTAATTATCCTGTAAGAGTAACTCAAGGTAAAATATGGGCAAGTATGCACGTTCATGTTTTACGAGCTCATGAAAATATAGATAGCATGTTTTTAGCTACAGCTTTAAGATCGGTGAACTATCATCCTATTTGTGTAGGTGGAACTAGATCCCAATTAAATGATCCTGATCTTAAAAATATTGCGTTACATTTCCCTAGCTATGAAGAACAAGTTAAACTTGGTAAACTCTTTAAAGATGTTCAAGATTTAATTGAAGCGTACGAGAAAAGAGTTGAGTTATTAAAGAGTAGAAAGAAAGTTCTTCTGCGAGAAATGTTCTGCTAAACTTATTCAGAGATTTAGCACTCCCAATCAAAGTTTGCTTAACAACTTCTAAAAAACTTAGATGCAATAATCTCCCCTCAAGGATTTCTTGAGGGGAGATTATTGTTTTGAAGCTTTATTAATCAAAGCTGTGCTTTTCTTATCGTAGCTTCAACTTTCATTATTTAGTAAGGAATAGGGAATACCCCTAATCTGAATTACATTTAGCTAGACAACTACAGACGAGATAATAAAATCTCACGACTTGCATTTAAGTCGATATCTTTATCTTCACCTAGGCTAGTAGCACCAATTTTCTCTAAGTTTTGCACGAGAGCTTTAACATCATCTTTACCAAGATCATAGTCAGCTAAACGAGTACCTACACCTAGTTGTTGGAAGAACTCTTCAGTCTTATTAATTGCAGCTAAAGCTAACTCGCGTTCATCATCACCTTGTAGACCATAAACATTACGAGCCATTTGTGCTAGTTTAGCTTGTTTTGCTTCAAGTTTGTACTGCCATACTCCTGGTAATACTACTGCTAAAGTACGAGCGTGATCTATTTGATATAACGCAGTTAATTGGTGACCAATACCATGAACAGACCAATCACCTACTTCACCTAAACGTAGTAAACCGTTTAGCGCATTAGTTGCTGCCCACATAAAGTCACCACGTGCTTGCACATTCTCTGGTTCTGCAATTAATGTTGGTGCTACGCGAATAATAATGCGAAGTAAACTTTCAGCAAACTCATCAGTAACGGCAGCTCCTGTTTGTTTAGTTGCATATTGTTCAACAATATGTACAAAAGCATCAACAATTCCATTTACCGTTTGTCTTTCCGGTAAAGTTACCGCTTTACTCGGATCAAGGATTGAGAATTTTGGAAAAACTAACGGAGAAGAAAAAGAACGTTTTAACCCACGAGAGCGATATGAAATTACTGAACCTGAATTCATTTCAGAACCAGTTGCCGGTAAAGTTAACACTGTCGCAAAAGGTAAAGCTGCCGTAATTTGACTACCCTCTAAGATTTTCCATTTATCTTCATCAGCAAATTTAGCAGCAGCTGCTAAGAACTTAGCGCCATCAATAACAGAACCACCACCAACTGCAAGAATAAAATTGATCTCGTGCTCTTTAATCTTTTCTAGAGCTCCTAATAAGTGCTCATATTCAGGATTAGCTTGCACACCACCATAAGCTACAGTTACACGCTGACCTAAAGCATTCATTACTTCGTCTAGAGTACCATGCTTAATTGCAGAATTCCCACCATAGAGAATAAGAATACGTGCGTCTTGAGGTACAAGCTCATCTAAACGTTTAACTGTGTCTTCACCAAAGACAATACGAGTTGGATTGTAGTATTCAAAGTTTAACATTTGTCCACCTTAGATATTTAGTTGTTGTCTACTTTAGGTAAAGTATTTATTTGTCTACCTTAGATATTTAAAGAAATTTGATTGAAATAGATTTAAATATTGAGCATAGTTCGACCTGTTCACTATGCCTTGCGTGCTGTTCGTTTCTCAAATGTATTTTAGGGATTCTCAAAATTTTATGAGAGTTACTTATAAGAATTACTTATGGGAATTACTAATTACGTAATTACTGTAGACTGCTTTCTATTATACGCATATAAGCAAAGATCCCAAGAATTTATCTTGGGATCTTTGTTTATATCATTAATAAGTTAAATTTAAATCTGTTTTCTCTAAACGAGAAAGTAAGTTATGAGCTAAATAGCTATTTAGTAGCAAACATTTCAATGTTTAATCTTCTAAAGCTACAGGCTCTTCTAAAGGTTTATTAGTTGTTCTTGCTTCTGCTTCTTTAGCATCTGCACGTGGATCTTTTAAGCGAGAGAAGTAAGAAGCTAACATCGGAGCTGCGATGTTGTGCCATAAAGCACCAACAGCTGATGGGATTGCTGCTAAAGGAGTTAAGTGAGCATTTGCTAGCGCTACCCCTAAAGCTGAAGATTGCATCCCTACCTCGATTGAGATAGCTTTAGAATCATATAGATCTAGTTTTAATAGACGAGCTACTAGGAAACCTAAACCAAAACCTACTGCGTTTTGGATGATCACACAAACAAATACTAAAGCACCTGTTTTACCGATGTTATCAGCATTTACAGCGATGATACCTGCAAGGATACAAACGATACAAGTGAAAGATACTACAGGTAAAGCTTGTACGATGTAGTTAACTTGACGTTTGAAGAATAAACGAACAACAATTCCTAAAGCGATTGGGAATAGGATAACTTGTAATACGCTTGAGAACATGCCCCAAGGATTGATCTCTAACCATTGACTTGCTAGTAAGAAGAAGATAGTTGGAGTTAAAACTGGAGATAGTAATGTACAGATCGAAGTCATAGTAACTGATAGAGCTACGTTACCACGCGCTACATAAGTCATGATGTTCGATACTGTACCACCTGGACATGCACCTAAAAGGATTAAACCTGCAGCTAATTCAGCTGGTAAGTTAAAACCAACCGCTAAAACGTAAGCTGAAAGAGGCATGATCGTAAATTGCGCTAAACAACCGATGATCACCGCTTTAGGTTGCGTTAAAACAAGAGCAAAGTCTTTAAAAGTTAGCGTCATTCCCATCCCGAACATAATTAGTCCAAGACCATATGTTAGATAAGGAAGCGCAAATTGGAAATGCTCTGGCCATATGTAGGCTACTGTCGCAAAAAATACGATCCACAGAGCGTAAGTTTTCGTTAGAAATGCGTTAAATTTCTGAAGAGCTTGCATAAAATAAATTTCCTAAATTTAGTTTATGCAACTTCGATTCTAGAGGAGACAAGACCTAGCTTATTCAATTACCTACTAAAATTCCTAAGTTGCAAAACAAACCAAACAACATCTCTCTTTAATGAGAGTAAAACATAAGTACCAAAAATATATTCAGTAGGTAATTAACCTATACTAGGTTTTTAATCAAACATAAAATAAAGAACACCCTATTAGCTAAACAGCTAATAATTTCTAAAATTATTTTTTTCTTTGGAGGTGTTCTTTTATCTTAAATTAATTTTTTACAAAAATCTAGCCCCAAATTAAAAAAATTTTAATTTTTTTAGTTTGGGGTTTTCTATTGTCTGTAAGTTATTGATTATTGGCGTTTCTTTTTAACAAGAACACTGAGAATATAAAAACAAACTCGATGGTTGTAAAAGCAAACGCGATAGATGCAAAAGCAACAACTAACCTCTCACTATGAGGTTAAAAGCATAAGTAGGTAAGATAAGTATACAAATAAGAGAAATTTCTTAATTTACTAACTTTCTTCAACTTTGTCTTATGATTGCTCTCTATCCTCTGCTATATGATGTCTAGTCTTTGCTTACAGCAATCTGATCTCTGAACTTTGACCTCAAATTTCTAACTTCTTCAACCTATGAACGTTGACCTAAAACTTCTAATTTCCTATCTCTTACAACTGCTATCTGACAACCACTAACTGGAAACTGATATCTGGGAACTAATATCTTACAACGGCTACCTAGTAACCTCACTGGTTACCGTTAGAAACACAAAAATCCTAGGTTAAAAAACCTAGGATTCATGAGCTTGCAATTTGTGCTTACCAAAACTTTATATTAACTACACTGCCTTAGTGCTGATATATCTCTTGTAGATACTCATTTGTCAAAATAAAGTTCTGGATCAAAATTTGTGTTGCCGGTGGAAAACGATTATAGTCAATTTCATCCACATTCAACCAGAATACTTCTTGACCTTCAACCCCATAAGGGTGACCAAAGAAATCTTTAATTAAGTAAAAGTAAATGTGAAAAGGCTCTGAAGAACCATTTACACGTTTGTCATACACTAGTTTAAAGTTCGCTACGGTAATACCTACCTCTTCCTCGAACTCACGCACCAGTGCTTCTTCATGAGTTTCATGATGTTCTACCTTACCACCTGGAAACTCTAACGAATTAGCATAGTCAACACCCGCACGACGACGTGCTACCAGTACTTGACCATATTCATTAAAAATTACGCCGCAAACCACATGTCTTACTTGATCAATTGGTAGAAGATCAAGCTCTTCTTGTGTTAAAAATGGTTGTGCGCCCTCTACTACATTAAATTTTTGCTCTTCAAGAGATATTGCTGATTGTGATAGAGAATTATTTGTAAATATATCCCCTAATTCCTTGGGAAGACCGTCCATGTTAATCCTTATTCCAAATAATACAATAGTTAATTAGTTTCAAGGCTTGTTAGTCTCAAGGCTTGATACTTTGTTTTTAACCTTGAAAGCTTACAAAGCTGAAAGCAAAAAGCAAAAAGCAAAAAGCAAAGAACTTACAAAACCGTAAGCCAAAAGCTAAGAGCCAAAAGCTTACAAAACTCAAAACTGAAAGCCCAAAAGCCCATAAATTAATTAACCACCATCATTACCCTCTACCTCGGCATTACTGACGAATTTACCTACTCAAATTTAAGCTTTCGCTTAATTTTGCGTAGGTTAGCAAAGGGTAATCTTAACTAGCATACCACAAATTTGCTTTACTGACTAAAATTTATCTGCAAAGGCAAAGCATTTTAGTCTCACTTTACATTATTTTGTTCTAAGTAATGGTAAAATAAATAAAAAGTTTTCCAATCCCTCTTTTCTTATGACTTCAAGAGCCGATTACCAAGAATTTATTGCAAACTTAATAAAAAAACGTTTGCATAACCCCGAACAAAACGCTAGTGTGCAATTACAACTAATTGCTCAACTAGCTCAAGATCTTGCAAAGCAACAGCAAATTTTTACTCAATTTGCCCAAGCTAATTTTGCAGACTACAATAACTTTCTTAACCAACAAAAAATCTCTTTACCGCAATTAAGTAATATCCAAGAGCGTATTGCAGAATTAGCTCCCCAACTGGACAAGAACTTAAGTTCTGCTAGCGATACTGAAATACTAGCAAACTATCCGTTAATTAGCGCTTTTTTGCAAAAGAGTATTCACACTAACAACCACTGGCACTTTAATAAAGAGTTATTTCTTGATAGTGTAGCAGCTAGCTACCCACAACAAGAACTTCGCTTTATTGCCGGTTTTAGTCAGTTATTTGCTAATCTGCAAAAGTATGCTCCTGACTTTGCAACTTTTGTCGAAGAAAATCCGCATTGCACTGTACATGATTACCTCATGTACAGCTTGGAAATGTTTGATCAAGTTGCGCTCGCAAGTAAAGACTTTGATTTTGCCACCTTTGCTGAGTTTATTAACCAAGCAAACCAAAGCTTAGAAAACACTCCCTACGAACTTAACTACCAAGCACTTGAAGCTTTCTTGCTCAACACTTGGTTTAGTGTCGAAGAGTTAAAAATACGTTTCTATGTCAAAGAACTTGAGTTACTCCTCAAAGGTGAAGGACAAGCTTATCAACAAGTTGCACACAAACGCCAGGAGGCAAGTAATACCTCTGACGAGCAAGATCTAGATAACCTAGATCCTGCATCTGCAGATACCCAACAAGGACAAGCTTTCCTTAAAAACCTTTCCTTTAACGCAAATGAGATCTTAAAGGAAATCCCTGAAGCTCAAGACAAACTCTTGATTTTTCAAAACAATCAAGAGCTCGTTGATCTGTGTCAAAAACTAGAAAAGAAACCGGTAAGTGACTTCTATCGTCAAAGAGTACAAGAACAAATCCAACAAGAGCAACTTGAACTCCTTGAACAGTATCATTTAGCCTTTGCGCATGAAGATCCTGAACTCGAAGCTAAAATCGCAGAGCTCACCGGAGAACCTGCTCCTGACTTTACTTTAGATTTCCCTAAACCAGAGTCACAAATCAAAATTCTGGATAACTACTTAAGCAATGAAGAACTTGATGAGCTTGGAGTGCTTCCTCTAGACACTGACTACATCAAGAGCAAACCACTGCTACGCAGTATGTTTGCTTTCTTTGGCTATGATCTCGATGATCCTAACTTTAACGCTCGTGATGCTATCTTTAATGCCAAAGAATACGTAGAAAATGGTTTTGACTATGTTCCTAACCCTAAAGTTCGTGCAAACTTTTTAGAAAAGGTTGCCGATGCCTCGGACTACCATGCGTTAAAGGTTGTTAAAGAACTAGCCAAAGTAGCTATTCTCAACAATATGTACCAAGCTGTTCTTTATGAAAAGTACCATGCGTTAGAGAACAACATCACCTCTCCTTTTACTTATATTAGTGATGAAGATATAACTAATATCTTCTCGCAAACTTTAGCAGACGCGGTAGAAGAAATCCCAGATTTAGTACCAACTGCAAGCACAAGCAAAGGAAAACTAGATAATCCTACGCTAGCTGACTTCTTCCCTGAAGAATTTTTGCAGTCTCATTTTGCCCAGTCTGCAAGCAGTAGTGAAGAAGACACAGGCATGTCTATTGACAGCCAAGAAAGCAAAGAAGAAGTTGATAAAAGTAAATCAAGCTCACTCTTTAGAAGTAAAAGTGAACAAGCTACGCTTAATCAGCTTGAAGAAGCTGATCAAGCTTTACTCGATGCAACTCAAGAGTACACTTTGGTTTATGATGATCTTGATGAAGATGAGGATCAGTACGAATACGACTACGAGGTTGAAGACGAAGAAGAGTACGACTACGAAGATCAGGAAGCGTACGAGTACGACTATGATGAAGACGAGTACGAGGAAGAAGACGAAGACGAGATTGGTGATGACTATGAAATAGAAATCCCTGAGGATTATAAAAATAAAGTTTCACCAAGAACCTATAATGCGTCTGAAGTTATTGTCCTTGACGATGATGCTTTTGATCTTATCTTAGAAGATGATGGAGATGAAATCGAAGATTATCCTGAAGATGATGACTACTTATTTGAAAACTCTGATGACTTTATCATTCATACCGCTTCACCACAAAAACAAACTCCTCAAGTAACTGATAAAGATAAAGAACAAACTTCATCACCTCAGCAAAGTAATCAAGCAACCAATAGTCAGACTAACAACAAAGAAGCAGGCAAAGCAACTGCTAAAAGCAAAACAAAAGCTGCAAGCAAAGCCCAAGAAATCCCTGCAGACAACGCTAAAGCAAGTACAAAAACCAACGCTAAAACCAAAGATACAAACAAAACCAAAAAAGAGCAGAAAAATCAAAAATCTGCCAATACTGCAAGCAAACCTAAGAAGAAACCAATTAGCTCTAAGCTAGATATAGATATCTCTCTAGATGATATCCTTGAATCGCTTGAGTAAAAACAAAATTGGTAATATTGTAAAAATTATGTAACTTTGGCTATCTTTGTTGTAAAATCATATTTATACCTTTTAGATTAAGATTGAAATAATTTTGTGCCAAAACTTAATCACATAAGTTTTTGGCTTATACCCCAGGATATTGCCATGAAAAGATGTAAACTCTTTTTAACGCTAGCAGCTTTGTCGCTAGTCGCGACCTCTAGCCAAGCGAGCCAAGCTCACAAACTAACCTTTGATCCTTTAAAAAGCCCACTAACGTTTAGTAAAGTTTCAAGCACAGTTAATTATCTACAAGTAAAAACTAAACCTGTGTTTGCTGATCGTCAACCTCAAGTAGTAGCTGAAGGTGTTGATGTTACTTTTGATAACCAAAGCAACCTAGGTAGCTTTGTTGCTAAACTAGGTGATGGTGTCAAAGCTGAAGGTGAAAGTGACAAACCAGCAGACACAACTAACGAAGAAAAAGATGATGCTGATAAGCAACCAAGTGAGCAACCAACAAATTCGCCAACAACTGAACCAACAAATCCTCCGTCAGAGCAACCTGCTGATGCGCCAACAACGCAACCAGAAACAACTCCTAGCGAGCAACCGGTAACAACACCAAGTGAGAAACCAGCAGAAACTCCTGCGTCAAACCCAGAAAGCGCACCTGAGAGTACACCTGAAACCGCTCCTGAAAGTACACCATCAACCTCTAACACTGCAGATGGTGAGCAACCTAGTACCCAAGAACAAGGTGAACAAACAGAGCAAGCTGAACAAGAGCAATTAACTTTAACAACTGAAGACTCTTCAGATTTTGTTAATCCAAATGCTTTAACTGGTGGCGTATATCTTGCTGAAGGTTTTGTTTTCCCAACAGGAGTAAACTCTTACGAAGTTGAAACTAGCAAAGCAATTAAAACTAACCACGAACTAGATAACTATCAACCAAAACCAATCACTCCAGAGTTTAGAGAACTGGAAAATCAAGCTCCGGTAACAGTTGAAGGGGTATTTAGTACAGTAGATTTAATCTCAAGCGTTGCTCAGACCGCTCTTAAACCAGGTGCATTAGATTCTTACAATAATTTAGTTGCTGATTTCAAAAATCCAAAAGAAACAGTTGCGCGCTCTAATGCCCTAGTTGAAAAATTAGAGCAAGACAAACTAGTAGCTAACCTAGATGTTGCTTTAAACGGTCAAGTTGTTGCTGATGACAAAGAACACTATGCTCTTAGAACTGACAATACTGATGTAACTAAGTTCAGAAGTTATAGCGTTCCGGTTTCACCATTAAACCCAGCTGGTTTTTGGCCTAATCCACTACCAAGTTTAAATGACTTACTGTTTGCTACAGGTGCTTACCCAGTACCTGCAGGAGAAAACCAAGTTAACCCACTAGGTGCTTTAATCAGGGATTACCAACCACAACTAGTTGACGGTAAATTCTATCCAGACTACGCAAGTTTTAGTTTTGTTTACGATGACTCTAAAGTTAAACCTATTTTCTACAAACTGACAGTTGATTTTGCCCCAGTGCAACTTGCTCCTGTGCAACTTGCAACAACTGAAGCAGTGCAACAATTAGTTGAGCAGTTAAAAGCGCAAGAAGAAGAGCAAGCTTCACAAGTAGAAACAGAAGCAACTGAGGAGCAAGAAGCAACAACTAACGAAGAAAATAATAACTCTTCAGATAAACCTGCAGAGTCAGATAACAATTCTGATAAACCTGCGGATAATAATTCAGACAAACCTGCAAATAGCGACTCTGACAAACCTGCAGACAACAATTCTGACAAACCTGCAGACAACAATTCTGACAAACCTGCAAACAGTGACTCTGACAAACCTGCGGATAACAACTCTGATAAACCTGCAGAAGACAATGATTCAAACAACAACTCATCAGACAATCCTGAAGCTGATAAACCGGCTGATGCAGACAAACCTGCAACTGATGAGAATAATGATGAGTCAACAAACAAAGAAGGTGAGTAAGCAACTTATAGCAAGTGAACTAGTTAGCGAGTTAACAAATTAGCAAGCTGGCAAGCTATCTATTCCTCATCTTTTAGTTTTCTCTTTATTTTGCATATAACAGGCTAGAACTAGAGTAAAACCTACTCTGGTTCTAGCCTGTTATTGCAAGTAAACATAAAATAACGATCGTTGGCTCTATTAGAGTGCTCTATTAGAGTACTCTAATAGTCTGCTTCACGTTTCTCTACTAGTTTGCTCTACTAACTTACCATGCTAACCTGACCTCTGCTTAAAGAAAATTTTCTCTTTAATATCAAGCACTTAATTATTATTTTTCCGTTAAAGCTTTACATCTCTCTCAAGATATACTTAAATAGAAGTATACCTTGGTTTTATTCATATAAATAAACCATCTTTTTCACCGTTTTCATTAAATAAATTTTGATTTTTAAGGAGACTATATGGCTTTAACGCTTGGATTTAAACCCCTGCCAGCTGCCATAGCTCTCGCTGTAGGCTTAATCTTCTGGTTTGTTATTCCAATCCCAGAAGGTTTAACTCCTAACGCTTGGCATCTACTCGCTATTTTTATTGCTATGATTGTCGCTATTATCGGTAATGCTATGCCTATAGGCGCAGTATCAATTATTGCCATAGCAATCGTTGGAATTACAGGGGTTACCGCCCAAACTCCAAGTGCAGCCATTAATGATGCTTTAAGTCAGTTTTCCAACCCTTTAATTTGGCTTATTGGGATCTCCATTATGATCGCCCGTGGTTTACTTAAAACCGGTCTTGGGGCACGTATTGGTTATCTCTTTATTGCCATGTGGGGGAAGAAAACTCTAGGGATCTCTTACGCTCTCACCACTTCAGAGCTAATCCTTGCTCCAGTAATGCCAAGTAACACTGCTCGAGGTGGTGGTGTAATTCACCCAATTATGAAATCAATTGCTAATAGCTTTGATTCAACTCCAGAAAAAAGAACCTCGCACTTAATTGGGCGTTACTTAGCTTTAACTAACTACCATACCAACCCAATTACTTCGGCAATGTTTATCACTGCAACTTCACCAAACCCACTTGTGGTTGATTTAATTGCCAAGGCAACTAACACAAGTGTTAGTTTAACTTGGAGTACTTGGGCGTTAGCTATGTTCTTACCAGGCATTGTTTGTTTACTTCTAATGCCTCTAGTGCTTTACTTAATGTATCCACCTGAAATCAAAGAAACCCCAAATGCCGTTGAGTTCGCAAAAACTAAACTCAAAGATCTAGGACCAATGAAACTCGAAGAGAAAATCATGCTTGTGAGTTTTAGTATTATGCTAATCCTGTGGGCGGGGGTACCAGCTTGGTTATTTGGTCCAGCCTTTGCGGTAAATGCAACAACTACGGCGTTTATTGGACTGTCGATTTTACTACTTTCAGGGGTATTAACTTGGAATGATGTTCTAAGTGAAAAAGCAGCTTGGGATACTATTATTTGGTTTGCAGCCTTAATTATGATGGCTACTTTCTTAAACCGCCTAGGACTAGTTACTTGGGTATCTGTGCACTTACAAAGTGGCATAACTCATTTAGGATTAGGTTGGTTAGGTGCAAGTATCCTCTTATTGTTAGCCTACATGTATGCCCATTACTTCTTTGCTTCAACGACTGCGCATATCTCTGCAATGCTCGGAGCTTTCTTAGCAGCAGGCATTGCTCTAGGTGCGCCACCAATGCTCTTTAGTTTAATGATGGCAGCAGCTTCAAGCTTAATGATGTCATTAACTCACTATGCTACCGGTACATCTCCAGTAATTTTCTCCTCGGGGTATGTAACCTTACCACAATGGTGGAAAGCTGGTTTTGTAATGAGTGTCGTGAACTTATTAGTGTTTATCCTTTTAGGAAGCCTCTGGTGGAAAATCCTTGGGCTTTGGTAAAGTGCAATGCGCAAAGTACAATAGCGCAATAGCACAAAATGCGAAAAGAGCTAGGATCTTGGATCCTAGCTCTTTACTGTTGTCAGTTTTTGATTTTCAGCTTGTCTTAGCTTGTCTTAGCTTGTCTTAGCTTGTCTTAGCTTGTCTTAGCTTGCTTAAGAAGATTTTGTAAACGTTCTAGCAGAGCTAAACCACTTATTGGTGTTAACTCATTAAGGTTTACTTGTTCAAGTAAAGCTAAGGCTTCTTCTTGCTCTGGAGCAAGACTTGCTTGTGCTACTACTTGCTCAACCTCAACAACTTCAAGCTCAGCTTTGCTACCCTCTTGATGTTGTGCTAAGGCTTTTAATTGCGCTCCAGCAATTCCTAGCACCTCTTGCGGCAAGCCTGCAAGTTTAGCCACGGCTAAACCGTAAGATTTCGAAGCAGTACCTTGCTTAATTTCATGTAAGAATGAAATTTGCTCATTGTGTTCAATGGCAGCTACTGACAAGTTAATTACATTCTCTAGCTGCTCTGCAAGAGCAGTTAACTCAAAGTAGTGCGTACTAAAGAAAGTAATTGCTTTAATTTCTTGAGCAATATACTGCGCACAACCCCATGCTAAGCTTAAACCGTCAAAGGTACTAGTCCCACGACCTATCTCGTCAATTAACAGTAAAGAGTTTTGACTAGCATTGTCAAGGATGTACGCCATCTCTGACATCTCCACCATGAAAGTAGATTTACCTGTTGAGATATCATCTGAAGCCCCAATACGGGTTAAGATTTTGTCAACTAGTGGAATGTTAGCATCTTGCGCTGGTACATAAGAACCAATTAATGCCATTAACACGATTAAAGCATTTTGACGCATGTAAGTTGACTTACCACCCATATTTGGACCGGTGATAATTTGTAAACTTTGCGCTTGGTTAGCTTGGGTGTCGTTGGCGATAAATGGTGTTTTGATTAGTTTTTCAATAACAGGATGACGTCCTTGTTTAATTTCAAGTTTTTGTTCTACGTTAAAGGTTGGACGAACATAGTTATTAGTAAAGGCTAGTTGCGCAAAACTTACATAAACATCCAAACGCGCTAATTGATTAGCAAGATTTTGAATATAAGCTAACTCGTGTTTTAAAGCCTCGAGGATGGAGGTGAAAATACTTTTTTCGAGTTCAGCAATCTGCTGTTCTGAAGCGCTGTATTTTATTTCGAGGTTACGTAGTTCTGGAGTAATAAAACGACGCGCTGCTTTTAAGCTTTGTTTGTGAATGTAGTTCTCTGGGATTTTATCGAGGTTACTTGCATTACCAGTTGGAATGTTAATGTACATTTCATTCTGGTTATTTAACTTCACGGTTAAACTTTCAATGCCTGTACGCTCTTTTTCTTGCGCTTCAAAATCGGCTAACACATCAAGAACATTATCACGTACATTACGTAAATCAGCTAGTTGCTCATTAAAACTTGAACGAATAACCCCACCGTCACGCAAGAACATAGGTTGCTTATCTTCAAGCGCTGCTAATAATAAGTTTCTTAATGGGGTTAACTCATCTAATGGCGAGATGTTTAAATCGTACTCAGTAAAAACCTTATTAATATGCGGGACTAAAAGTAAGTTATTACGTAACTCCCCTAAATCACGCGGTGAAGCATTGCCTAGCGAAACACGCGCAACAATTCTTTCAATATCACCTAGTGACTTTAATAGAGAGATTAACTTAGTACGAGCACGTTCACTTTGTAAAAAGGTTTCAACATAGTCTAGTCTTTGTTCAAGTTGAAGCAAGTTACGCGTTGGTTGACGTACCCAACGGCGGAATAAACGTGCTCCCATAGTTGAACTACAAGTATCAAGTACTTCAACAAAGCTACTATCTTTTTGCCCACTATTAGTAGTAAAGAGTTCTAAGTTGTTAACGGTTGAACTATCCAGAATTACTAAATCATTTTCATGAGCAAAGCGTGGAGTTTGTAAATGGCTTGGCACCACCATTTGCGTTTGCTGCACATACTTAATTAAAGCACCAGTTGCTGGAATTAAGTTCTTTTGTGCTTGGAAACGCTCAACTTGTTGAGCGCCGTACACGGCTTTAATGTTTTCAAGCGGTGAACGTCCAGAGAAGTAGCTAGAGTCTACTTGGGTACAGTGATACTTTTGTAAAAGAAGGTCTTCAACCAGTTTGTGGTCACTGTAAATAATCTCAGCAGGATTATATTGCTGAATTCGGCTAACAAAATCTTTGTAGTTGTCTAGCTTACTAATCTCAACTAAACCTGATGAGAGATCTAGCAATGCAACCACGTAACTCACGTAGTCCGTGTAAACCGCACATAGAGGTTTACTATCACGCGCAGGTAAGTAACTTTCTTCTGAAAGAGTTCCAGGGGTAAAAATACGGACTATGCTTCTTTCGGTTAAGCCTTTGGCTTTAGGATCCGAAGTTTGTTCACAAATAGCAATTGAGTAGCCTTTAGCCACTAATTTAGCAGCATAGGCTTCATAAGCATGATAAGGAATCCCTGCCATAGGGACAATAACGCCCATATGCGATTGGCGTGAAGAAACTGCAAGGCTTAGTTCTTTAGCAGTTAAGACTGCATCATCAAAGAAGAACTCATAGAAGTCACCCATGCGGAAAAATACTATCTTATCTCGATTTTCACGTTTAATAAGTAAGTATTGCTTCATCATTGGGGAAGCTTGAGCAATTGACTCATCAGAGTAAATTGCATCAGGGCTTGCATAGTTTTGTAAGCCACTAATAATTTGCTCTTGATTTGAAGTATGTCCAGCTAATTTGCTCATTGAGCTCGCTAGATCTTGATCAAAATCAGTTTGTAACTGGGCTAACTGCTTTTTATCTAGGTGAGCAGTTAACTCTTCTATTTGACTAAAATCATGGCTATCAGGGACAAACTCTAAATCACTAGCTAAACTTACCGGAGCATTACTTTGTTCTAACAAGTCAGCAAAGTTAAAAGCTTGGCTATAGTCAGCTGACGAAGTTGGCTTGTTTTTTGTCATTGTTAATAAGGGAAAATTGTCGAGGAACTCTATAAAAAACTAGATATTTCCTTAAGAAAAAACATATAATAGTCGGAGTTTATTTTTCTATTATACCCGTAGTTTGCTGCTTAAGAGATTTTCGTTTTCATCCCTTTTGTTTTTTAAGCATAATTAAATAAAATAATTTATATTTTTTTATTATTTTTTATTTTTTAAGAAAGAAAAAATTTAAAACCGAAAAATTTCTCAAAAAAATTTTTTAACCCACAAGCTAAAACACTAAATTTAATAGATTTTTGATAGAAGATATCTAGGAAAAATTAACCTCTTTCACTTATCTAACTTTTGTTAGTTTAACGTAACAAACGCAGTCAACGTGGTATAATAGCAGAAGACTTTCATCAATGAGAATGTTATATATGATTAATAATTTTACTCGAAAGTTAGCAATTCTTAGCATGGCAATTTTTTTGCTATTTACTAGCCTTACAGTGGCACGTGCAAACAACGAACCACAACAAAATCAAATAGTTGGTTCTGGAGCTTCATTCCCTGCACCTGTTTACTCAAAATGGGCTACTAACTTTGCTAACAAGTTCAAGGTCTTAGTTAACTATCAGTCTATTGGTTCTGGTGGTGGTGTTAAACAAATTAAAGCTTCTCTAGTTGACTTTGGTGCAACTGATTACGCCCTAAGTGATAAAGAGCTTGAGGAGAATAATTTATTTCAATTCCCAGCTTTAGCCGGATCAATAGTTCTTGCGGTTAACCTACGCGAACTAAACGACAAAATTGTACTTGACGGTCCAATTATTGCCGATATCTATATGGGCAAAATTGTTAAATGGAACGATCCTCGAATTAAAGCACTTAACCTAGGTTTAGAACTACCTGACATCTACATTGCGGTGCTTTTCCGCTCAGATGGTTCAGGTACTACTTACAACTTCAGTAAATACTTATCTGAAGTTTCACCAGAATTTAATGAAAAATTCGGGGTCGGCAAAACTATTAACTTCCCAGTTGGTCTAGGCGGGAAAGGTAACGAAGGCGTTGCAGCAGTTTTACCTCGCGTTTACGGCTCAATCGGTTATATGGAATATGGCTACGCTAAAACCATGAACATGGGGGTAGCTGCATTACAAAACAAATATGGTAATGTTGTTCGTCCAAGCGAAGAGACTTTCTCTTTAGCAATTCAATCAGCAAATTGGGAAGGTACTTTAGTACCAAAAGTAAACAATGTTGATAATGAATACGCTTGGCCAATCAACGCATTAACCTACGTTGTAATCAATCGTAGTAACCCAAAAATGGCTTTACTTAAAGAATTCTTTAGATTCGGGATGTTAGAGCAACAAGAAGAGACTCGCTCTCTAATGTATACTCCTTTTACCACTGAACGAGCTTTAGAAATTTTTGATAATCCATATACTTTCGCTCTAGCAGAGAAAAAAGCAGAGCCAAAGTAATCTCCAAATCATGCTAAATAACATTGTTATTTAGCTAGGTAATTAACTATGAGTAAAAAATTATCAGCAAAAGGTAAAACTGCCGATAAAATTTTCACCCTTTTGGTGTATACGGCTGCCTTGTTTGTTCTCGCTGTACTAGTAGGGATCATTCTCTCGCTAGTTATTGAATCTATTCCAAGCTTTAAAACCTTTGGCTTTAGTTTTCTATGGTCAAGTGAGTGGCAACCTAGTAAAAATCAGTTTGGAGCTTTAATTCCAATTGTCGGAACTTTAGTTACCTCATTTATTGCTTTACTAATTGCAACTCCGGTAAGCTTTTTTACTGCAATTTTCTTAGTGCACATCTGTCCTGCTAAATTCAAAGGTATTATCAAAAGCCTACTTGAATTATTAGCAGCGGTACCATCAATTGTATTTGGTATGTTTGGTCTAATGGTATTTGCGCCAATCTTTAGTGAATACTTCCAAATTCCATTACAAAGCATTATTGGTAACGTACCATTTATTGGTGCTTTAGTTGCTGGTCCAGCTTGGGGTCTTGGACTTTTACCAGCGGGGATTATCCTTGCAATCATGGTAATTCCATTTATTACCTCAACTATGACAGATATCTTTAATCAGTCTCCAAAAATTCTTCTTGAATCAGCATATGGTATGGGCTTAACTCGCTGGGAAAGTATTAACAGCATTGTTGTGCCATCTTGCCGTGTTGGTTTAGTTTCAGGAGTAATGCTTGGTCTTGGTCGTGCTTTAGGTGAAACCATGGCAGTAGCGTTCGTTATCGGGAATACTTTCAACTTACAAGGTGTTTCTTTATACCAACCTCTGTCAACGATCACTTCCGTAATTGCTAATAACTTTGCTGAAGCGTCTGAAGGTTTATATACTTCGGTATTACTAGAGTTAGGTTTAGTACTATTTGTAATTACTTTCCTAGTTCTTTTAGCTTCAAAAGCAATTATTAAGTTCTCTTCAAGAAAGGAGGGTAAATAATGGCTTCGCAAAAAGGCATGCGCCAGTTTAAAAACAAGCTAGCGACTATTTTCGCTTACTTCTGTGTTATCTTTAGTTTATTCTGGCTCGTTTGGATTAGTGCGCTAATTGTAATTAAAGGTATTAACGGGATTAGCCTTGCTACCTTTACGCAAATGACGCCAGCACCAAATGAAACTGGTGGTTTACTTAACGCTATTGTCGGTTCATTTATTATCTGTGGGATTGCGACTTTAATCGGAACTCCGCTTGGCGTACTTTCTGGTATTTACTTAGCAGAGTACGGCAAAAAATCATGGTTAGCTGAAACTCTACGTACAATTAATGACGTGTTACTTTCAGCACCTTCGATTGTTCTCGGTTTATTTATCTTTATCGTCGTAGTAACTCCTATGGGTGGCTTTAGTGCCATTGCCGGAGCGTTAGCTTTATCACTATTACAAATTCCAGTAGTTATTCGTACTACCGAGAACATGTTGCAAATGGTTCCTAATCACTTACGTGAGTCCTCTGCCGCGCTTGGGTTACCAAAATATAAATCTATTTTAAACGTAACTTTAAAAGCGTCTTGGTCAGGAATTCTTACGGGATTATTACTATCAATTGCACGTATTGCTGGGGAAACTGGTCCGTTACTATTCACCAGTTTAAACAACCAATTCTGGAATATTGATATTACTGAACCTACAGCAACTTTACCTATGGTAATTTATAAATTTGCTTTAAGTCCATACCAAACTTGGATTGACTTAGCTTGGGCTGCTGTATTAATTATTACCGTATCAATTCTACTTTTAAACTTAATTGCGCGTTACGCAGTAAACAAAAGTAAGGCTTAATATAGGAAATTAAAACATGATTCTTGATCCTCAAGATGTAAAAATTGAAGTAAAAGATTTAAACTTTTTTTACGGTCAATTCCAAGGTTTAAAAAACATTAACTTCAAAATCAAAGCTAAAAGTGTAACTTCATTTATCGGACCATCAGGTTGTGGTAAATCAACTCTTTTAAGAACGTTTAACCGTATGTTCAACCTCTACCCAGAGCAAAGAGCAGAAGGACAAATTCTTTTAGAGGGTGAAAACATTTTAAATCCAGATTTTGATTTAATGGAATTAAGAACACGCGTGGGAATGGTATTCCAACGCCCAACACCTTTCCCTATGTCAGTTTATGACAATATCGCTTTTGCGGTTAAGCACCACGAAAAACTAACTAAAGACGAGTTAGATGAACGTGTTGAGTGGGCTTTAACTAAAGCTGCGTTATGGAAAGATGTTAAAGACAAATTACATAAGTCTGGCAACTCTCTATCAGGTGGTCAGCAACAACGTCTTTGCATTGCTCGTGCAGTAGCAGTAAAACCTGAAGTTCTTTTAATGGACGAACCATGTTCAGCATTAGACCCAATTTCAACTTCAACAGTTGAAGAACTGATCATGGAGTTAAAAGAAGACTATACGGTGTTAATTGTTACTCACTCAATGCAACAAGCAATGCGTGTATCAGACTACACTGCATTTATGTACTTAGGTGAATTAGTTGAATATGATGAAACTGACAAGATTTTCATGAACCCGGCTGATCAACGCACGTCGGATTATGTAACAGGTCGTTTCGGTTAACAAAAAAAAGGCTATCAAAAAATGGTTTTAAGTTCAAAAAGACACACACGTGTACAATTTGATGAAGATTTAGAAAAATCGTTAGAAATGGTTAAAACCATGAGTAGCATGGTGGAAAAACAATTAAAGGAGGCAATTGCCCTTTTCCGTGTAGAAGATAAATCTACAATTGAAGAAAAAGCGCAACAAATCCTTGAAAACGATACTCTAGTAAACAAAATCGAGATTAAAATTCACGATTACTGCTTATATCTAATTGCAAAACACCAACCTAAGGCTCAAGATTTACGTTTAGTGTTTTCAGTAGTAAGAGCGGCTTCTGAATTTGAACGTATTGGTGATACTGTGGTAAAAATTTGTGAATCAGCTCGCAAATCACAGCATGTAATCAATGCGCTAATCGAGAGAATCGAACACTACGCTGAATACTCAATTACCTTATTACGTAAAAGTACTGACGCGTTAATTGCCCTAGATCTTAACTCGGCGTTAGAGAACTATGTTCAGCACAACTATCGTCACGAGTATAAAGACATCTTCCGCGCAATTATCGATGAAGCAAAAGCTAACTTAGATTACTTAAAAGAGTACTTCATTGTTGCTATTGCTTTACGTCAAATTGAACGTATTGGTGATCGTTGCCGTAATTTAAATGAGTATGTGTACTACTACTCTAAAGGTGAAATTGCAAGCTACGATGTTCTAACTAAAATGTATGAAGACCTTCATCCCGAATTAAAAGGTTAATATACAAAAGTTAAACAATTAAAAAGTCCTTCATGTTTTTTATTAAACATGATGGACTTTCTTTTTTGTCTTGAGTTTGTGCTTTAAGCGTTAGCTATAACTATAGTTTTTGTAAATCTAGCACAAAGCGGTAACGTACGTCATTATTTTCTAGACGTGTAAATGCTTGATCTAAGTAATCTGGATCAATTACTTCTACATCCGCAACTATGTTGTGTTTGTAAGCAAAGTCTAACATTTCTTGCGTTTCAGCAATACCACCAATATTTGAACCCGCAAATACTTTATTGCCACTTACAATTGCAAATGGAGCTACTTCGTAGTTACCATGTGGTAAACCTACAGTTACTAAAGCACCACGGTGGTAAAGAAGATTTAAGTATTCATTTACATCGTGTGGTGCTGAGATAGTATCTAAAATTAAGTTAAATTTACCTCTAGCAGCTGCCATTTGTTCTGCGTCAGTAGAAACAATTGCATAGTCCGCACCTAAACGTTTAGCATCTTCAGCTTTTGCTTGGGTACGCGTAATTACGGTTACTTCAGCGCCCATAGCTTTAGCAAAACGCACTGCTACGTGACCTAAACCACCAATACCAAGAATCGCTACTTTTTTACCTGGACCAGTTTGCCAGTATTTTAATGGGGAGTAAACAGTAATCCCTGCACATAATAATGGAGCAGCAGATGCTAAATCTTTAAACGCAGGCATATGTAAAGCATACTTCTCTTCAACTACGTATGATTTACTAAAACCACCTAAAGTATAAGCTCCATCTCCTAAAACTTTATCTGGTGAGTTGAATGAAAAGGTTTTTTCATCACAAAATTGCTCTTCATGCTCATGACATGCAGGACAGTGGTTACATGAATCAACAATACAACCCACCGCAGCTAAATCTCCAACTTTGAAAGATGTTACTTTAGCACCTACTTTAGTTACACGTCCAACAATTTCGTGTCCAGGCACTACTGGAGTTGCACCGATTGGGAACTCACCTAAAACCGTATGTAAATCTGAATGGCAAATACCACAGTATAATACTTCGAACTCGATGTCGTTCTCACGCACATCACGACGTTCTACATTAAATTGTTCAAATTTTTCTTTTGCACCTTTAACACCTAAAGCTGCAACTGTATGAGTTGTTAGAGACATAATTAAATCCTTGACTTGGCTGACTATTTGTAAATCTTCTAAGATTATACTCTTTCAATTCTTGCTTTTAAAGTGAGTATTTTGCAAAACACTGTTGAATTAAAGTAAACAATAATCCACTTTAGAAAAACTACATGAATAACACTTATATGAATAGCACCATAAATTTTGCATACTGTGCTATACTTAATGTTGCCATATTGTTATATTAAATTGTAAAGTGAAAATAGAGATAATTAAATATTATCGGCAATATGGCTTTTTATTCTTTCCTCATGTACTATCAGATGATGTAAAACTAACTAAACTATAGGTAGCTTTACATTCTTAGCATTCCCTTCTATTAAAAAAATTCTAGATACTCGTTAAAAAAACTCCAGATACTCGCAAAAACTTAATAAAATCGAAAAGCACTTACCTTCTATTCTTTATTCCTAGAGGTATAGCTTACTTTATCCACCACTCATCATATTAATTCATAGAGAGTTACCCATGACCACTACTAAAAGACAATCTACAGCAGCAAATAAGCGTTTACAACAACTCGCTGAAAAATTATCGACTGACTATCCTTTCTTACCTTTCCAACTTGAGCTCCAAGAAAACTATGATCTTTGCACTCAAGAGGGTAAAATCCAACTGATCACCGATATTGAAGCCTACAACCAAAAAGTTATGGCTTATTTGATTGATAACATCGAGATTATTAAAAGCACTTACGATGATTTTATCAAAGCACTAAGCAAAGAGGCTAGTAACATATATACAATACTAGTTCTCGTAGGAATACGTGAAGAAGAGACAATAGATGAGTTAGAAAGAAATATCTATGATCGAGAGATTATTAGAAACTATGGTGGCACAATTACCCGTTTTAAACGTCATATGGGAAAATATTCTACATATCTAGAAGACAGTCCACCATTTACTAGTACGCTGGTACATATGGATCTCGAAACAACAAGAAGAGGAATCTATGCTCTCGAAGGAGAATTTGAACCTCTATTTACAGAGTTTGTCAAAGAGTATCACAAGTATGCTAAACGTGTAAAAAAATATACCGAACAAGCAATATGGCTCCATGAAGACGTTCTTGAACTTGAAGTTGATCTTATTCTGGAAATGGATTACTATGGTGAAGAAGAAGTTCATGAAATTCATGACCATCTAGCTAGTGAGCTTACCGATATGTACAATTCTTGGATGAAGATTAAAGAACTTCTTGAAGAACCTTACCAAGAAAATAAACCTGGTATCTTAGCTATGAAAACTAATGAAGTACTTGGTGATCTAAAAAGCTTTATCAAGTCTGTGAAAAAATCTGCAATCATTGATGACGCTCTGATTAAACAGGTTATTGGAGAAAAAACTGAATAAGACTTTAGCTCACAGCTTTTAACAATAGCTTCTTTTAGCAACCGCTTTTAACCAAGCGCTTTTTAACCATTACCACTTTTAGCCTAGAGTTTTATTTGAACTTAGATCTAACAGGTTTCTAAAGCTAAGGTTAAAGAGTAGATTTTGGGGTTAAATTAAAAGAATCTAAAGCGTTAGAAGTCCTAAGAACACTATGTTTCTTAGGACTTCTTCTGTTTTACCCTCTCAATTCTCTGGTCTCAATTCTCTGGTCTCTGGTCTCTGGTCTCTGGTCTCTGGTCTCTGGTCTCTGGTCTCTGATCTCAGTTCTCTGTTCTTAATGCCATTTCTCAGTTCTCTGTTCTTAATGCCATTTCTCAGTTCTCTGTTATCAGTTAGTAGTTCTCTGCTCTCCAATGTTCTATAACTTAGCCTCTCCTTTTTTGCTATAATAAAAATATCGACATCTTTTTCTTATTATCTACAACTTTAGCTAGGATGGGCTTATGAAACGAGTAAACATTAATACTGCACAACCACAAGAATTAATTGAAAAAGTTAAGCCATTTTATGAAGAACAACTTAACTTTTTTAACAACACCGAGATCCTTGATGACGCTATTAGTACATTCATTATCAATGAAGTACCAAGTCAAAACTCCTGTGAAAAACCAAAAACCTTAACTTCAGGGGTTGGTAGTTTAAGCTATGCTTACTATGGACAAAAGAATGAGTACTTCCCTGAATTAAAACAAATCATGTACTCTAGTCTTGCGCATTTTGTTTCTCTAGGCAAAATGGAGTTACTCGGTTTAACAGCTAACAAAACATTACGTCGTAATGTGCTACGCAAAGCTGTCCAGTCGTATGTCCTTTATCAAAACCTAGCTTGCTTATCTCAAGCTGTGGTTCCAGCCTTTACTGAGCAAGAGTTTGCTGGTATTGTCCAAGCTATGCAAGCGGGTGAAGTTAAGTTTGCTAAGGTCTTTCCTAAAGCATTTGATCCAAGAGATCCTTGGCGTATTTTATCGGCACTATGCCAATATGCTTATCCATATCTTGAACAAAGCACAGCTCAAGCAGAGCAAGTTTTAGATCAAGTATATGAAGTGTTATCTAGCTTTAGTATAGTGGCAGATATAGTAATTCTTTATATCCAAGTACCAGCTGTTTACAAAGATAAACTAGACTATAACTTCCAGTCTACTTTTATCCCAACGCATCAAGATGTAGATTATGAAACGATTTTAGGTAATCTTGACTATCTCTTTAGTGAATACCACTACTACGGAACTGTAGAAGAATACCTACCAGCTCTAAGAGAGTGGAAAAAACAAGTACAAACTCAAGTGGAACAAGGGAACTTTGTTCAACTGCAAGATGATTTAATTCTCCCTGAAGTTAGTTTTTATACATTTGCCGTAAACGTAAAACACAATAGAATTTTACGAAACTTTGCTGAAGTACCAGACTACAAAGCTTACCTAAACTATGCGACTGATGTAGGTAAAGAGTGGGATGAAATTATCTTGGATAACTGCATCCAAAGCTTAGCACCTTATTACAATCAACCACTAAGCAACTCAGCAGAATATTTAGAAGCTGCTGTGCAAATTCGTAACAATATTCTCCAAGATAGTGATATCAAAGCCAGTGAGTTCGAAGCGCTCGTACAAAAAGATGCACGCGTATACTTATCAGAAGAGCAAGCAGCAATATTTGCTGAACTAATAGAAACTATTGAAGAAAAAGCTGAAAGTAAAAAATCGTTCTTTAGCTTAAAGAACATTATTATCTACGGTCTAATTATCTTTATCGCTTGTGGGTTCTTAATTAAGTATGGTTACCTCTAACCGTACGCATAGAACTATGTAACTCTAACTTAACTCTAATGTAACTCTATATGGAGTTTACCCCAAAAGTCTCGAGCTTA
The DNA here is from genome assembly GCF_003585885.1 of Psittacicella hinzii. Classification (GTDB taxonomy): domain Bacteria; phylum Pseudomonadota; class Gammaproteobacteria; order Enterobacterales; family Psittacicellaceae; genus Psittacicella. The sequence goes on from NZ_NRHC01000070.1 coordinate 48,007, forward strand.
GTTCTCGAGACTTCTCTTTTGTAAAGCTTATCTAGCTAATCTTTGACTTTAGCTGAGCTTAGATGACCTTAGCTGATCTTTGACTTTAGCTGAACTTATTTGATCTTAGAAGATCTTTGACCTTAACTGAGCTTAGCTGATCTCAAAATGTAAACTTATTATTTTTGAGATTTTTAAAAGAAATTATTATATTGTATAGGTGTTAAATAGTTGTAATATCAACATAGATAACTTATCCAACTTAATCTCAACTTACCTAACAGGGAGAAAAAGTGAAAGAGACTACTAAAAGACAATCCACTGCAGCTAACAATCGTTTGCAAAAACTAGCTCAAACTCTAAATACAGATTACCCTTTCCTGCCTTTCCAATTTGAATTGCAAGACAACTACGACCTTTGCACGCAAGAGGGGAAACTTCAATTCTTAACCGATATTGAAGCCTATAACCAAAAAGTTATGGCTTATTTTGCTGATCAGGTGCAAATCATTAAAAGTACATATGAAGATCTAGTAAAAAGTGTAAGTAAAGAACGTAGTGAATTATTTAGCACTCTAGTAATCGTAGAAATACGTGAAGAATATACCATCAATCATCTGAGAAGATTAATCTACGATCGAGATTTTTTAAGAAACTACAATCGTCCTATTAGGACGTTTAGAAATTATATGTTCGAAGCTCTTGCCAACTTAGGAACATCTCCAGAATTTACTAGTGTTTTTGTACAGTTAAATCTTCCTTCAACAACTCGAGGTATCTACGCCATAGAGGGAGAATTTAAATTCCGATTTAAAGAGTTTGTACGCTCTTACTACAAATATACCGCACAACTTGATAAATATAGCAAGGAAGCTGATTTGCTCCACCAAGAGGTTCGTGATCTCGTAAATGATCTAATAGAAGAAATGAACTCTTACTATAGTAAAGAAGAAATTCATGAAGTTCATGATTACGTAGCTGATGAAGTTACAGCTGCCTACAACAATTGGAAAAATATTCTTGTTCTCTTCGGAGATCACTACCAAGAAAATAAACCAGGTATCTTAGCGATACAAACTAATGGCGTGCTTGCTGAGCTCCAAGATTTTATTAAGTATGCTAAAAAAGCGGAAATCATTGATGACGCTCTTATTAAACAAGTTATTGGTGAATATACCCCTCCAAGTGAATAAACGCTAAATTACTAGTATTACTTTTAGACTTATATGCACTTATATGCACTTATATGCACTTATATGCACTTATATGCACTTAATGCTTAATTAAAAATCAAATGCAAGTTAGGAAGTTAAGACGATACTGATCTTATAAACAAGCTTAGTTCCCATTCCTAACTTGCATCTCTTAATTCATTCTTCCATTCACTAGTTAAACTAATCACAGGAATATTATGTTAGACATCAAAGAAATGTCAGATATTTTTCATGACTCTTTAAAAAACTATCGCAAACTAATCCAAAAAAATACAGGTATCCCTTTCAAATTAAAAGCAAAGTACGACCTTGAAACTCACGAGGGGATAAAAATCTTATTAAAAGATATTGATAATTATAAAAACAAAGTTATTGCTAGCATTACCGACAAACTAACCTTAATCAAGGAAATCGAGCAACAACAATTACCTGAACTAGAAGAACTTGCTAGAACCTTTGCTCATGGTGTTAGTCAAATAGACTCTATTATTTCAATAACTGATGATTTTTTAAATAATGCCGGATTACCAAAAGCATTAGTTAAAAATTATCTAGAAAAACTAGTCACTTGTTTTGACCACGTTCGTCCATTTATTCCACTCAAATCTCATCCTGTTACAATTAGGATTCAAGATACTGACCTAGAAAAGTTAGAGCAATCTATTTATCAATTTACTGAGCAAGACTATAGACATACACCTAAGTTTATCATAGATTACTTTCATAAATACGATGAGGATTATATAGCATACTTCGACGCCCATGTTGCAAATCTAGATGATTTGGAAGCATATTACCACCAAATTGAAAATGCTCTTAGCAACCCGCAGCAAAAAGAAACTTTTAAAAACATCCAAATTGATTCTCTAGAAGTTTATCAAATGGTTGCTCATTCTATTTTTGCTTCTGAAAACCTAAGTGGCTCCATTTATGAAGAAAAAAATACAGGTTTATTGATAGTCTACTACATGCAGGCTCTAGCCATCTTAAAAGATCTTATTAAGATTTTGAGTGCTTATTTAAAGGTAGATGAGGATTTTATTAAAGAAGCAATTGCAGAGGAGTCTGACAGTCCAGAAAAGAAAACTCGTAAGCCTAGATCTACAACCAAAACAAGTACGTCAAAGACAGCCAAGAAAACTACGTCAGAGAAAGCTAAGAAAAGCACATCAGAGGCAACCAAGAAAAGCACGTCAGAGACAATAAAGAAAACTACGTCAAAAACGACCAAGAAAAGCATGTCGGAGACAACAAAGAAAAGTACATCAGAGGCAACCAAGAAAACCAAGCCAAAGACAACCAAGAAAAGCACGCTAAGCTAAAATAAATTTAATTATGGCACAAAGGGAAACAATATATTTGTCTTCACCTTGTTCCTCATAGAATTTACTACTCCGTTGGCAAAAACAAGCAAAGATTTATTAGAAAGTCTTACCTCTATTTTCAAATAAAATACACCCTCCAGTAAAGTACTTTACTGGAGGGTTTTCATTTGTGTCACTAATTTTTACAATTAACCCTAATTTGCGGTGCTTTTTATACACTACAGACCATAACCACTATTATAATAGTGTAAAATTGTTAATTTTGTAGCTGTAACTTGCTAACATTCAAGTATAAGTTCTTATCTAACAATGCGATTTTATAATCGAATACTATTTCTATAGCAGGTTAATTTTTCATAAAGTAGTGTATAAATTTCTATACACCACTACCTTAAATAAAAGTTATTTTTCTTATTTAAGATATTGAAAATTAAATCGCTTTATTTTTGTAGTGTATAAAAGTCACCGCAATTTAGGATTAACCCTTCTACTATTGACCAACTCATCATCTCCTTGATTATTATCAAATTAAAGTCAAGAGTTTATCAAACTCCCCTCAATTCCCTTTCGTCTAAGTGCTTGTTATAATCTCTTGCAGATTCAGAAGTTGGAAAATACAATTGAAAAATACAATTGAAAAATACAATTAAACTTAGCTAACCACCAGCAAGAAGTTTAACGCTCTTGAGCTACTACTATTGGCTTAATTAGCTCGATTAGCTTCTAAGCGATCTATAAAAAATAGTTACAAATAACTAAGTTTATTTTTGTTTTCTCGACCGATTTACAGCTCTGAAGTATAGTGATATAATATTGAGCTTTGTATCCCCATTAATTGAAAAAAATAATACTCTAAATTTACTATAGTCATGATGACCTTATCATCATGCTAATCACTATAGTTTACATCTTGGAAGAGAGATGATCTTAAGATAATTAAACAACATTGAAAGGAAATATTTATGTCTACTCCTGTAGTTGCAAATAACTCAGAGGGCTTAGGTTATTTGCGTGTAATACTATTTGCACTTTCAGCTTTTATTTTTAATACTGCAGAATTTATCCCTGTAGCTTTACTTTCAGATATTGCACAAACTTATGATATGTCAGTATCACATACGGGGTTAATGATTACTGCTTACGCTTGGATAGTTTCTTTAACCTCTTTGCCTTTTATGTTAATGACGGCTAAGTTTGAAAGAAAGGGGTTAATGCTAAAAGTCTTTACAGCTTTTATTATTGGGCATATCATTACTATCTTTGCGCCAAACTTTGCAGTACTAGTTGCTGGAAGAATTGTCATTGCCTTTGCTCATGCAATTTTCTGGGCAATATCTGCTTCTCTAGTAGTAAGAGTTGCTCCGCCAAATAAGGCTAACCAAGCTTTAGCTTTATTTGCCTTAGGAACAGCTTTAGCTATGGTACTAGGTTTATCATTAGGTCGTATCATTGGACAGTTTGTCGGCTGGCGTATGACATTTGCAATTATTGCTATCGTTGCTGGCGTAATCATGACACTTCTAGCTTTATTCTTACCACGTCTTTCAAGTCAAAACGTAGGTTCGCTAGATAGTTTACCTCTCTTAGCTAAACGCCCATTACTTATTGGTCTTTATATCCTGACCGCAGTAATGATTAGTGCTCACTTTACCGCTTATAGCTATATAGAGCCATTTACGTTAACTATTAGTAAACTAACTGAAGACGCTGCAACTTATGCTTTACTCATCTTTGGTGTTTCTGGTATCTTTGCAAGTTACTTATTTAGTCGCCTCTACAGCTATGCACCAAATATCTTTGTGTTAGCTTTACTAGGAATTATGCTAGCTTCTCTAGTATTACTCTTACCAATAAGCCATAACCATACTGCCCTATTTGGACTAATCTTTATTTGGGGTATTGGTATTGCTGCTTTAGGTTTAAGCTTCCAACTAAGAGTTTTACAACTAGCTCCTGATGCTACAGACGTAGCTATGTCTATCTACTCTGGTATTTATAATATCGGTATTGGTGCAGGTGCTTTAATTAGGGATTCCCGAAAATC
>NZ_NRHC01000071.1 GCF_003585885.1 Psittacicella hinzii
TCAGCTTTTTGCTCAGCTTTCTCTTCTACTTTTTCCTCAACCTCTTCATTGAAGTTAAATCCCCAGCTTGGCATTTCAGTAACTTGCCCCCAGGCAAAGTTGTCTGAAGTGTTCTCATGCTTTGGATTATTTGCCATAGCTTTGTCCTCTAGTGAACCTTGAGTTGGCTTTGCGCTTTGCGCTTGCGTTTGCTCTGGGTTCTCTTCTTGGTTTTGCTGGTTCTGCTCTTGGTTTTGCTTTTCGTTGCTTCCTTGAGGAGCTTGCTTATCTTGCTCGTCTTGGTTGTCTTGGTTATCTTGGTTATTTTCACTAGCTTGCTCGCTTGGTGCGGCAAAGATTTGTTCAAGATCAGCAAACAAATCAAGCTCATCTTGCTCTTTAGTTTTTGCAACTTTTGCGCCTCGATTGAGATTTGCAAGCTCACCTAAGTCTTTATTGCCTTGGTGTTGAGCATTTTCTGCTTGCTCGTAAGCTTTAGATAAAGCTGCTGACATAGAGCCAGAAGTTGTGTCTGAACTGTGAGCTAAGTACTCTTGTTCTAGTTCTTCTAAGTGTTCGTACATTTCTTCATAAGTACGATCACCGTTAGTAACTATTTCAATTTCTTCCTCTGTAAAGTTATTAGCTACAAAGAAGTCATCTAACGATGAACCATCATGATAAGTATCGTAATACTTATCTAAATGGTAAATGCCTTTGGCATGCAGTTCAGCAACTATTTGACGGTTCTTAACTATGTTGTAACGACGATCAAGTTCTTGTCTAAACTGTCTTACACGTTTTTCAATTTGGTTAACTTGATTTTGGGTTACAACTTTGTGTTGCAAGATATTACCAGTAGTATCTAGCGAGTAAGTGTTGGCACTTTTAGAAAGATCAACTTCAGTTGGGTTAACTTGAGCTAATTCTTTTTCTAAGCCGGCAATTTGTTGACTAATTGCTTGATACTCGGCAGAGTTAGTTGCAAATGAAGCAAGCGTTTGCTTTAACTCGCTAATCTTGTTTTCATAAAGGGCAACTAAGCGTTGTTTGTTTTCCGCTTCAGAGCGACGTAAAGATTCTTTTAAACGTACGTCTTCAATACTACGTAGTAACTCTAAAGTTTCATCATAACTTAGGTTTGGGTTTAAACCTTGTTCTTGGGCTTTAATGCGAATGGTTGCACGAGCAACTTTCTCCGCGGCATATTGTTTGACAATATTGCGCGGAAGCTCTGGAGCGGTATTGTATAAACGCTCAAGAGCAGCATCGTGCGCACTACGATCCCATAAACCATTTTCTAGTTTTCTTGGACGAAGCTCGTTTAAATAGAAGTCATCATCAAACTCATGGAACACTTGTTCAAGTTGCTCAAAGTTAAAGGCACTTAAACGTCCAAGAGTTTGTTCTTGCGTTTCCTGTAAATCTTCTTGGTAATCTTGCCCAAAGTCAGCATTGTATGCTGTTTGGAATTCAGCAAGGTCATAGTAAAGATCTAGGTCAGAGGTAAATGGAATGGCATTTACATTTTCTGACATGTCTTCGCTATGAGTTTGATTTAAGATTTTTTGTGCAGCTTCACGGATACGTGCTTTTTCTTGATCTGGGTCGTCTTCAGGAAAAAAATCTAGATCAGGATCGTCGATGTCCTCCTCAAGAGTTTGGCTTATTTGAAAGCGTTTTTTGGCAGACAAAGCAAGATCAGCTTCTACTTGTTTGTTGTAGTAGATAGAATCTTCTTGTCCTAACTCACGTTCAAGTTCATCTTGATCTTGATTGTAGTATTCACGACGCGCTTGAATAAAGATATCAAGAAGCTCTAAACCCGCACTACGTTTATGTTGGTAGTTTTGGTGTAACACCATAGCTTGTTGGATATTAACAATTGATGGTGCTAAACGTATGTGCATTTCTTTATCAGCAATATCCATGTAAGGGAAATCAGGCACTTCACGACGACGCTTGCTACTAATAATTTCCCCTTGTGGGTTGCGACGCACAGGACGACGACGTTGTACGTCGTTTTGGTACTGTTCGTTTACTTCATTCCAAGATCTAAAGTTAGCTAAGATCTTACTATCAACTTGGAATAGCTGCATAAAGAGGCGGAAAATACTAAAGGCTGCGCGGAACATAGGTTCACTCATGCGTTTTGCAGACTCTGGCGTTGCTTGTGTAATAAACTGCATTGCTAGGTTGCAAAGAATTGTTTTAGTATTCTCTTTATCACGTCCGTTGAACTTATTGCAACTTTCACTAAATGAGTTCTCTGATAATGAAAGAAGAACGCCTTCAATTTCTTTGGCAAAATCTTCTTCAGACAGATTTTCTTGCGCTAAGCTTTCATAGTAACGTAAGAATACTTCAATAAAGCCAACTGTACGCATAGTTGCTAATAAAAACGCAGGGTTTACTGGTTGATCATAAGCAACACGTTGGTCAGTAATTAAAGCACCCGCTAAAGTTAAAGCCAAAGTTGGGCTATAAGCTTTAATTGGGTTGATCTCTAAATCACGCTCTTTAAAAATCTCTTTTAATTTAGCGTTTTGTTCGGCAATTAACTGCCCAAACTCTGGTTTAAAACCTTTAATTGCGCCAAATTTGGTATAGCCAGCAATTTCTTCACTTACAACATCGTGAAATTGTGGCATAGTTAAATCTGTTAGGTTGTACTCACTAAACAGCTCAATTACTTTAAAGGCTGCGCCTGAAGCTAGAGTTTTACTAACCTCATCTGACAGACGTGATTCAGAGGTAAATCTCAGGAGGTTTTTGTGAGTAAACATGTTTTTACGGAGATCCTCGTCAATAGTAAAGTTTAATTTGGCACTAAGACGAATAGCGCGGATAATACGCATTGGATCTTCACGTAAACGAATGTCAGGATCACCAATCATTACCACACGACGGTTGAGTAAGTGATCTATCCCGTTATAAAGGTCAATTACTTCATTAGTAAGTACCTTTCCTAAAAGGGCATTAATGGTAAAGTCGCGACGTTTTACGTCCTCGCCTACTTTAGTTGAAAAAGCATTGTCCACCATTAAAATGCCGTTGTCGGCAGCTTTGCGCTGTTCAGCGCTTAGCTTGTCACGACTTACCTTACGATCCTCTCTAAAGGTTGCAACATCGTAACGTTTATCCCCAGCAGCAACGTGCGTAATTTGGAAACGACGTCCAATAATTTGGCAACGTCCTTTAAACAGCTGTTTAATTTGACTTGGGGTTGCACTAGTACAAATATCTATATCGTTATAGTCTCTTCCCAAGATAATGTCACGCATTACGCCACCAACAAAGTAGGTTTCATAATCAGCCATCTCTAAGTGCGAGCTAATATTAGCAGCTCCTCGACTTAGATGTTCTAAGTTAAACCCAAAATCTTTTTTAGCGTCATAAACACGTAAGTTTGGAAAGTCTTTACGAAGCTCGCGATAGCGACGAGCTATGCTAGATTTGCTAGACATAGGTAATCCATTTACTTAAAAGTAGATTATAGACTCAATAACCAGACTAGAGAAAATTGCTAAGAACTCAAGATTTGAAGCAATCTAATGAGTTTAACAACCTCGTCTATTGTAAGAACAATTAGCAAAGGGTACTAGCAAGAAGTTGACTTCTAGCTAGTCCAACAAAGCAAGCGTATGGTTTTCTTTCCTAGGTAACCTGATTACCTAGGCAAGTAAAACCTCTTACTCCTGATTATCACTCTGTCGAGTTCTGTTCTTGGTTTAGCTAAACCCTAGCTAAACTACTGCTAACCTAAACATTATCTTAAAAAATCTAGATAAAGCCTAAGAGTTTAGTCTAACAAGACTAATTAACTCTAGACATACTTCGACAACTATATTTTACCCTAAACCGCCGATAAATATCGTTATTTTTCCTCACAAACCCAAGAGAATACAAGAGAACCCATTGCCTAAGCAATGGGTTCTCTTGTTCTTGTCATTAAATTGTAATTAGCTAGTTGGAACTCTCTTAAGAAGAGGCTCGCTAAACATTTACAAATTGTGAACTAGTTGTTAGCTAGACTTACTAAAGATTAGCAGTATCTAGCTGATAAGCATACTAGTTTTAACTGGCAGTATCTAGTTGACTGAATGCCTGCCTTAGCTAACTGTATCTAGTTAATACGCATACCTGCTTTATTTCCACTTAGCTTCTGGGTAAGTACCTGGAAGTAGGATTTCTTTGTCTACGTCAAGAATGTTGGTTTTACCACAAAATGCCATAGACAAATCCATTTCTTTATAAAGGATATCTAACGCTTTTTCAACACCCTCTTGACCAAAAGCACCTAGTCCCCAAAGGTGTGGACGACCGATAAATACCCCTTTAGCTCCTAAAGCGTAAGCTTTTAGGGCATTTTGTCCAGTGTAGATACCACCGTCAAGGAATACTTCAAGTTTGTCACCTACAGCTTCAACAATTGATGGAAGCATTTGAATAGAAGAAGCAGTAAAATCTAGTTGACGACCACCGTGGTTAGAAACAACAACTGCGTCAGCACCATGCTCGTAAGCTAAACGTGCATCTTCAGGATCAAGAATACCCTTGATAATTAATTTACCACCCCAAAGGTTTTTGATCCACTCTACATCTTTCCAACTTAAAGTTGGATCAAATTGACTTTTTACCCAACCAAAGAAGTCGTCCATGTTATCAACACCTTTAGCGTGTCCTAGGATATTACCAAAGCTACGACGTTTAGTTTTTGCCATGCCTAAACACCAAGATGGTTTGGTCATTAGGTTCAGGATATTAGCAACAGTTGGTTTTGGTGGCGCTGATAAGCCGTTTTTGATATCACAGTGACGTTGACCAACAATTTGTAAGTCAGCAGTTAGAACTAAAGCACCACAGTGTGCTGCTTTAGCACGGTTGATTAAGTCTTCGATAAAACCACGATCACGCATTACGTAAAGTTGGAACCAGAAAGGAGCACTGGTTGCACTACGTACATCTTCGATCGAACAAATCGACATAGTCGATAAAGTGTATGGTACCCCAAAGTTTTCACAAGCTTTGGCAGCTAACATTTCCCCATTAGCGCGTACCATTCCGGTAAAACCTGTAGGAGCCACGGCAATTGGCATACGCACATCTTGCCCTACCATTTTGGTAGCTAAAGAACGATTGTCCATATCCACTAGTACTTTTTGGCGGAATAAAATTGGACTAAAGTCGTCATAGTTATGTGCATAAGTAGATTGAGTCCATGAACCTGAATCTACATATTGGAAAAACATGCGAGGAACTTTGCATTTTGCGACTTTCTTTAAGTCAGCAATGCTTGTCATTTTATCTAAAGAAGCCATTAATTTAACTCCAAACTAATCTCAAAGTTAAGCAAACCAAGCGACAAAGTTTACAACAACCTTTACTTGGGATAACAATATAAAAAACTAAACACAAATCCAACCTAACCATTTGGAGTTAAATATATTCATCGTTAAATATACTCATCTGACCTAGGTTAAGAGTAATACTTTTTAGCTTACTACATATTGTAAGTAAATACTAGAGAATTTTGTAATAAATTACACAAAAAGTAAGGTTTTTATATGCTTAACGAGGCTAACATAATGGCAAAAGAGAAAAATAGCCCAGAAGACAAACTTATGTTTATCTCCTAGGCTATTTTTATTTCTGCCTCTGCCTATCCCTTTTTACTTAAAACTTAACATTTACTTAAAACTTCACAAGCCTTAACGAAAGCTTTGCAAGGTCGGGCTGAAACATTAGGTTAGAATTTAAGCACATCATTTCTTAACCAAGTTAAACCACCTTGGTTACCTAGGTAACTTGGGGTTAAATTGTAAAAATACTTGTCCTCTACCATGTGCTGGGTTTGTTCAATATAGTATTTATAATGAGGCGTTTGACGATGATACTCATACGCTTGCTCATCTGCGTAAATCTCAAAGAAGTACCAAACATTATCTTGTTCTTTAGTCTTAGCTGCGTACATAGCTAGAACACCTTCTTCAACTTTGATCGCCTCTTGCATTTCCCCAACTACAATTTCCGCAAATGCTTGGTTGAACTCTGGTTTTACTGTTACTTTTACTAATTTAGTAGTAACTGGAGCTGTAGCCTCTACTTTTTTGTCAGCCATAAACTGTGGCTCAAGAGCAATACGTACTTTGTGATCGGTAAGAATTTGCGGAGAGTTCTCTAAGAAGTTTTTGTACTGTGGAGATTGCGCATGTACTTGGTAAGCCTCTTGATCTGCATATACTTCAACCATGTAAGCTAGGTTAGGATTGTTAGCGTCTTTTAAAGAATACATAGCTAGCGTACCTTTTTCCTGCGCAATTGAAGTTGAGATGTTGTTTTGCGCTACCGCATCATACTTCGCTGTTGCTTGGGATTGTACACCTAGCTCAAAAATATTGAACAGTGGTGTAGCTTGTACCTGCAAACTTGCAGTTGCTAAACTAGCTAGGGTAATAAGTTTTTTGATTGTCATCTAGTGCTCTCTTGTTGATTACTGTACTCAACGTCTACACATCTAAACGTAATAGTTTAGCAGCGTTTTTATAAGCAAACTTTTCTTTATCTTCGTCACTTAATGGTAAGCTTTCAACAAAAGCTCTTGCTCCATTGAGAGAAAGATATGGATAGTCTACTGAGAAGAGCATATTGTCAATGCCTACCACTTCACGGATAAAGTTAAAGTGCGGAATACCTGTCATACCACTATTAGTAATGTACACTTGATCTTTAACTGTTTGTAGTAAAGTACGCTCTAAACCACTTGCTTCTAACGGAATACTATCGTCCATACGTTGGAGATAGAAAGGCATTAACTCACCCCAGTGACCACTGATAATTTTTAAATCACGGTTACGATCTAAAGCGCCACTTAAGATTAAACGAATTAGTTGAATACCTGATTCATTGTGCCACCCCCAAGCAAACATTGACAGACGTGCGCTTACTTCATCGTTAAAGCCTGCGTAATAAGCTTGTTGCACTTCTTGATTTGGTACTCCTGGGTGTAAGAAAAGTACCATTTTGTGCTCATTCATTTTTGCTAGTACTTGAGCGTATTTTGGGTGATCTAAGAAGTCAGCAGATGGTCTACCATTGAGGAGAACTCCCGTAAAACCAAGTTTTACTACACGGTCTAACTCTGTTAGAGCTGCTTCTGGATCTTGCCAAGGTAGGGTTGCAAAGCCAGCAAATCTGTCTGGATTGTTTGCTTTAATTTGCGCTAAGTGATCATTAGCTTGAGTAATTAAAGTTACCGCTAACTCTTTATCTTCAATTAGTTGAGGAGAAGCTGCATATGACAATACTTGCATGTCAATGCCATGCTCGTCCATTTCAGCTAAACGGCTTTCACCGGTTTGCATTAGTTTTTGTAAAGAGTCCGCTTGTTTGATTACGCGTGGACGAGTAAGATCTTGGGCACCAAGATCATCTACTTGTTTACCCCAGTTAACTAGATACGGCGCTTGTGCTAGAGTTTGAGGCATACTCGCTTTAACTAGCTCTAGCGTATTAAAATGCTCTTCAACTGCAATTAGTTTTAATTTTGACATGGTTGGTTCTTCCATTTTAGGTTTCTGTTGATCATATGCGTAAGAAATACCAAGTATTCCCAATGAAATTAGGGAAAGAAGCAAAAGTAAAAATTGAAATTGTTTACTCTTCGAGGTTTTCTTTTCTGTATTTGCTTCATCTGCTCTTACTTATGAGGCAAAGCTTTCAGGACATTAGCCCCTCAAGCTTTAGCTCTCTAATTTTAACCTGCTTTTGCAAAAGTGTCTGGTTGCTAGTAGCAACTAGCAACTAGATTCTTTTAAGCTAATTAGCAACCAGATTCTTTTAAGATAGTTAGTAACTAGATTCTTTTAAGCTAGCTAACTTCTATATTCTTTAAACAGTTTTATTAAGAGTTATAAGCTTGTTGCACTACAGCAATACAAGGAATTACTGTCGGGAAACCAGCATAGAATGCTAAGTGAGTTAAAACTTCACCCACATCTTCTTTAGTAATACCTTGAGCAATCCCACGCGCCATGTAAACACCTAAGAAGTCTTTTAAGCCTTGAGAGATTAACGCAGTAACGCTAATTAAGTTACGATCACGTACTGATAAACCTGGACGTAACCATACATGGTGGTATAGTACGTTTTCACTAATGTCAGCTAATCCTGGAGCAAAACCACGAATATTAGCGTCAATTAAACCCATAAAGAAATCATTGTCAGGTAAAGCTTGAGAAACCTCTAATAGTTTTTCTTCTACTTGTGGTAATTGTTCAGCTGTAACCCCACGCTCTGCGAAGATGTCTTTTAAGATAGATACAGCTTCAAAAGCATTTGACCAACCTGCATAGAATGCCATGTGTAAGACAATTTCAGATAACTCTGTCGGTGTTACACCGTTATCTAACGCTTTGTTAAAGTAGTGTTTCATACCAATAGTTTGCTGACGCGCAATTAATGAAGCAACCGTAATTACCGCACGATCGTGTTTAGATAAAACAGGACGTTGCCATAAGTTATCTTCGATTTGGGTTTTAGTTAAGGTTGCTAAAGTTGGTGATACCGCAAATACGTCTGCTGGTGATAATGCTGATTTTGAAGTCATTTTAAATTCCTTTTGTTGTTTTGCTTTGTGTTGTTTTACTAACAGAATAAACTTAGTAACAGAATAAACTGTTGGGAAGAGCTACTTAAACTAACCAATGGTTAGCTTAAGCAGTATTTTTCTTAAATTCCTAGTTTAAGAACAAAATAGAAAGGGAAAGCAATAAAGCTTTGATAGAGTTAAGAGGTTTGGAGTTATCTAGCTTAAATTTAGATTTTGTCTAGATATCTCACCTGACATAGATATTTAGTTCAGATATCTTACTTAACTCCAGTATTGAGTTTAGATATCTGTTCAGATATCTAAACATCTTTACTTAGTAAACTACGCCTCGCTACTATTTATTTTTTAAAGCAGCTACTAAAGCTTCCCCTAAGCTTGCAGCTGATTGCGGGTTTTGTCCTGTAATTAAACGACCATCAACTGCTACTGTGTTTGACCAGTTAGGAGAATCTTGGTGTAACGCACTACGTGCTACTAAAGTTGAAGCTAATAAGAAAGGAACCACATTAGTAGATTGAACCTCTTCTTCCTCTGCGTCTGTAAATGCTGCTACTTTTTTACCAGCAACTAAATATTCACCGTTGCTTAAACGAGCGTTTACTAAAGCAGCTGGACCATGACATACTGCTGAAACAATACCACCGTTTTCATAGATAGTGCGAATTGCATTTTGAATATCAGCGTTATCAGGGAAGTCCCACATAGTACCGTGACCACCAGCAAAGAAAATAGCTTCATAGTCATTTGGATTTACGTCAGCAATTGCTTTAGTATTTACAATAGCGTTACGGAAGTTTGCATCAGCCCAGTAGTGTTTGTTTGCTGGATCATTCATATCTTCTAAACCATCTAGTGGAGCGTTACCACCTTTTGGTGAAGCGAACTCAACTGTAAAGCCAGCAGCATGAAGTTTTTCTAATGGGTGCGTAACTTCAGCTAAGTTAAAGCCTGTAGGGATGCCAGTGTCACCTTTAACGTTTTGGCTAGTTACTACGAATAAAATTGGTTTCATGATTTATCTCCTTGTTGGGAATTTATTTTTTAAATTTGTATTAAAAGGGTTAAAGGTTCAAAGTTTTTAATTTGAGGTTTGAGGTTTAAGGTTTGAGGTTTGAACCTTGCTTTGTTTTTCTGCGTCTAGTATAACGAAGTTTTATTTAACGATAAATCTAGGTATAGGAATAAGATTATTAACTTTAAGTTGAAAGTGAAAAATAGGTAGGGACAAAGATTAAGTTTTGCAGGTATGCTTGAAAGCATGTATAAAGACATGTTTGAAAACATGAAAGATCTGTTCAGTTCATTAGTGAGCATGTCGATATCCATAGATCAGGGGAGATATCCATAGATATAGATAGAACTGATTTATAGAAAATAGTTGATTAAGGAGTTGTGAACTGGAAAACAGGAAAATTGGAGAATTGGAAAATAGGGAAATTAGAAAACTTCACAATGAGGAATAGCTTCAAATGTTGGTTTTTGCGTTTTGTCTAAAATTTGAGGGACAGCTCAGACTAGGAGATTGAAAGACTGGGAGATTGAAATGCAAGGAGACTGGAAGATTGAAAGAAAAGCTATCTTTGCTTAAATTGAGAATGCACTAAATTTAGGATGCAAATAAAGCCATAGACCGTCCGATCTATGGCTTTATAAAATCTTTCTAAGATTTGTTTATTCAAATAATTCTAAGCTTAAGTAATTGCTTACTTCATCCTATAAATTTAAACAGAACAAACTAGATCCACAACTTTTGTTTTTAAACTTTGTTAGTTAGAGAGAAATTGTTGCTTAAAAAGTCCAAGTTGCATAATTTTGTAGTAACAAAGGAACAAGTAAGACCTTCATTTCCGCCCCCTAAACCGGGCTTAGCCTCGCATCTAGAGAAACTTCTACTCCAGTCTTACTTAGGTAATATAAACCTGATTTACATTCAACCCATTCGTAAAACTCCTAGGTAAACATAAACAGAATTTATATAAATAACTTCTAATAATATTAAAGTTCCTTACCAAAATCGGGACCAGCCTCGCATCTCGGTAAAACCCCTTAGCTACTATTAGCCGTTATGTAATAACATATTAAAAATATGTCAATCGATTTCTTCATTGCCAGAATTTGCACTTCTCACTCTAACCTTAATGGAGGTCATCACAAGAAGCTAAGACCTTAAACTGCAACGAGCACTTAAATTTAACAACCTCTTATAGACTTGGTAAATAATCAGTTGCCTCACTTAAATTCTGCTACAATCTTCGATCTCTACAAATACAGACTTACTACCTTGTTAAACTCAACTAACTTCAGTTTAAAATTGCATGCGTAACTTCGATTAATTAAATTCTTCTCAGCCGTAGGTAGCTGTATTGATGAACAAGCAATTAAGACACAAATTATATCTTTATTACAACGTATATAATAACACGTTTAGCAATAAAAATGTAGTCCGTTCAATTTGTTTATTCTTATAGTTTAGCAGTGTATTAAAAAATTGAGGTTAATACCGCAGTAATAACCTTTCCTTTTTTAACTTAGAAAAAATTATACTATATTTTTGCAAAGATTTAATAAAAAAAATATAACTTTTTAAGGTTAGGTTGGAAATATATCTTTACCAGAGGGGGAAGACCTTAACTTTAGGTTAAAGTTGGGACTCACACCTTAAGATGTTGTTTTTTATTTATATAAGTAGTCAACTCGTCAGAGTTGACTACTTTTTTGGGGGCAAAAAAGTAGTCAACTCGTCAGAGTTGACTACTTTTTTGGGGGCAAAAAAGACTTTTTTTATGTTAAATTAGCTACTATTTTTTTCCGTATTTTTGCCACAATACCCGACTAAAAAGTTGGGTCTTTATTGTGATTTGACCTAGTAAATTACTCTTCCTTTGCTTAAAAATTTATTTTTATCCCCCAAAATTTTTATTTTTCTAACAGCAAATTTTTGCAAAAAAAAACTTCAATTTTGTATCTAATTCCTTAGTTATTTTCTCAAAAATTCCCCTTGTTAAGATACTCTACATATTCAGGAAAATCATAATAATAATTTTTATTTTCTTCCAAAAATAAAAATAATCTAACAAAATTCTATTTATGTTTAGTTAAATCCTATTTATGAATTTTGTTCAGTGCTCTTAAGCACAAGAAATTCATGCCTAGAAACTCACTTCTATCAGCTTCTTACCGAACTGCTTCTTACCGAACTGCTTCTTATTAACAGACTTCTGCTTAACAGGATTCATGGTTCAATTCAACTAGCTTCATGATTCCTCTCAACCACAGTAATCTAGCTATCACAAGTTTATCATTCTGGAGGCTATAACTCTGGTTATAGCTACCAGAATGATAAACGTAAACCTCTCAACAACACCTATAGCAAGGAAAACTAAGAGTGTAGCTGGGAATGTCAGAGAATGTCAGAGAATGTCAGAGAATATCGGAGAATGTAAAAATAAAAATAAAGGTGTAAGCATTACGCCTACACCTTTTAAATTAGTTAATGATTAATTAGTGACAAGAGTTATCTTTTACTAATTATGACAATAGTTAGTTAATATCAAAAGCTATTTCTTTACTTCTTTTAAAGGTAGTATAGCTTTGTCATAACCAGGAACTAAAGCACAAGATCTAGATAGCATATCTCTCTCGCTTGCTGAAATTCCATATTTCTTCATAATTTCATCAACAGATAAATTCTCTAAGTCACGCTCTGTTACACCGTATGAGTCAAAGACATCATGTAAAGCAACATAACAAGTTGAGAAATGAGATTCAGTAGTTGTCACTACTAGCGCTTCACCTGAAGGCATAGTTAGATCAGATACTGTCTCTTCATGTTCTTCTACTTGTGGTAAAGCATTACCCTCTTCTAACCAATCTTCGTAACTAGTCTCAAGTTTTACTTCTAAATTATTGTCTTTATGCAGAATCTCTAACTCTGGGTTATTAGTTTCAACTTCTTGAGTGAATGCCTTTAATCCATTAATTAGTGGTAATTCTGCAATTACCCCTTTATTTAAATTAAAGTTTACAGGCATTCCAGAAAGTTCTACTTGTCCAGAGATATTGATGTTATTGCGTTCAAAAGTATTTGTATCTTGAGCTTCAACAGTTAAGTTACCTGCCTTGAATGTACTATTGGTAATTGTAGAAGAGCCTGTTGTTGCTTGTGTACGTACATGACTACCAGATAGATTACTGTTATCTATCTCAACATCAGTCTTCGCTAAGATCGTAACATTTTGAGTACCATTTCCAGCAGAGATATTAGTACCACTCATGAGTACGCCACCATTTTCTGCAATTAGAGTAACATTCTCTTTCGCATTGATTAGAGTACCGTTATCTAAATTCACAGCTTGGTTACCTGTTAAGGTTACCGCACCATTTGCAGAGTCTAGTTCAGTGTTAACTAGTTTAGTAGTACCGTTCTCAGAGTTGATAACAACAGACTTGTTACCGCTAATATTGCTATTGAAGATTGATACGTTTTCTTTCGCTTGGATAGTTGCGTTACCGTTTTCAGCAGTGACATTTGTGCCTTGAACGTTAACAGAACCATTTGGCGAAGTTACGTTTACATCTTCTTTTGCAAGGATAACAGTACCATTACCTAGGTTAACACCTTGGTTACCAGTGACAGCTACTGAACCATTTGGTGATTCTAGTTTGCTATCGCCTGTTGATACTGAACCGTTTTCAGCAGTAAGTTTTACTGACTTGTTACCGCTGATGTTGCTGTTGAAGACTGATACGTTTTCTCTCGCTTGGATAGTTGCGTTACCGTTTTCAGCAGTGATATTTGTGCCTTGAACGTTAACTGAACCATTTGGCGAAGTTACGTTTACGTCTTCTTTAGCAAGGATAACTGTACCATTACCTAGGTTTACACCTTGGTTACCGGTGATATCTACTGAACCATTTGGTGATTCTAGTTTGCTATCGCCAGTAGATACTGAACCATTTTCAGCAGTAAGTTTTACTGACTTGTTACCGCTGATATTGCTGTTGAAGATTGATACGTTCTCTTTCGCTTGGAGAGTTGCGTTACCGTTTTTAGCAGTGATATTCGTGCCTTGAACGTTTACAGAACCGTTTGGCGAAGTTACGTTTACGTCTTCTTTTGCAAGGATAACTGTACCGTTACCTAGGTTAACACCTTGGTT
>NZ_NRHC01000072.1 GCF_003585885.1 Psittacicella hinzii
TTACATTTATAAGTAAATTTATAAGGATAAAACTTTTATGGCTTTAAATTGGTTTAAAAATCTATTTGGCTCTTCTGAGAAAAAAGAACAAGAAAAAGGTAATGAACAAACTTCTGTTCAAAAGGAAATAAAAGATGAAGAACTTCCTCTAACTCAAACAGTTGATAATCAAGAAGCTGGTAATGAGGAAACATATAATATTGATCAAAATAATACTGATCATACTAATGAAGAAAAACTTTCTTTAACCACTACTGAAGAAGAAAATAGAAGCGAAGTAGAAAGTGAAAGTTCATCTTCTACTGAGAGCAATAATTTAACTTCTTTTGATGAAGTTAGCAACGAAGCTGTAGTAGAGGAAAAAACTAATGACGATGTGCCAGTAGTTGAGGTTAAAGAAAAAAAAGCAGGTTTCTTTGCTCGTTTAGTTTCAGGTCTTTCTAAAACTGGTGCTAATATTGGTGCAGGTTTATCAGCACTATTTGTTGGTAAAAAAATCAACAAGCAACTTTTTGAAGAATTAGAAGAACATTTATTAATGGCAGATGTTGGTATTGATACAACTGACAAGATCATTAAGAATTTAACAGACCATGTTAAAATTTCTCAACTAAATGATTCTGAAGCTTTATATAAGCAATTAAAACAAGAGTTAAAAGAAATTGTTCAGCCATGCGCTCTGCCTCTGGAAATTAAAGAACACAAACCTTTCTTAATTTTAATGATTGGAGTTAATGGAGTAGGTAAAACTACTACTATTGGTAAACTTACTAAAAAACTTCAACAAGAAGGCAAAAGTGTTCTTTTAGCTGCTGCAGATACTTTCAGAGCAGCCGCTATTGAACAATTACAAGAATGGGGTAATCGTAATAACGTAAATGTAATTGCACAAAAACCAGGTTCTGACAGTGCTGCTGTCATTTATGACGCCTTTAACTCGGCAAAATCAAAAGGCTATGATGTAGTTATTGCTGACACTGCTGGAAGATTATCAAATAAAAACCATTTACTTGAAGAATTAAAGAAAATCGTTCGAGTTGTTCAAAAAATTGATCCAACAGCTCCGCATGAAGTAATGATTACTTTAGATGCTTCAACTGGGCAAAATGCTGTTGAGCAAGTTAAAGAATTTGATAAAGCTGTAAATATTACAGGAATTAATTTAACTAAATTAGATGGTACAGCAAAAGGTGGAGTTATCTTTGCTATCTGTGATAAATTCCAAAAACCAATTCGCTACATTGGTGTAGGTGAAAAAATTGATGACCTACAACCATTTAATGCTGAAGATTTTATCGAAGCTTTATTTAAAGAAAAATAATTATGTCAAAAGAAACACGAACTAAAACAACAACTGACATTAATCTTCAAAATTCTACTCAAACCCCTAACATAACAACAACCGCTCCTCAAGGTGACTTAACTATAGTCAACACTACAAAACCTCAAACCTCAAGAGGACAAGAAATCGTCTACTATGTTAGTGGTGTAAAAAGAGTTCTTACTAAAGAGATTGAAGATCAATTAATTAAAACAGCAAACGATTTAGAAATTGATATTACAGAACGTCGTAAAGCTTTTACTGTTTTACTTCAAGCATATACAAAATATATCGAACATCTTGTATATAAGGACTACAAATACTCAAATGTTGCTGATGAGGATTTAAACCAAGCAGCATTTGAGGGATTTGTTGAAGCAGTAAAAAATTACGATCAGGAAAAATCAAATGGGGGTCGTTTAATCACTTACGCGTACCACCACATTAAGAAAAATATTTCTAAACTCGTAAATCAATTAGCTTACGCTACTAAAACTATTACAACTAAAGACGCCTCTTTAGCAAAAACTGCTATATTAAAAATAAGAGCTGAACGTCCTTTAACTAATAAGGACTATGAAGATATCGCGAGCACCTTAAACAATAAGACGGCTAGCTATGTACGTAGCATTGAAGGTGCGCTAACACGTGCTACTTCATTTGAAACAGAAACCTCTGATGGGGAAACTAATACTTATAATCCGGCTTCTTTCACAACTGATGAAGGCTCTGACTTTTCAAAACAAGTTGAAGAAGATGAAACTTCAAAAAACTTACGTGAGGCTTTTTTCCAAGCATTCACGAGTTTACTAGATGAACGTGAGCAATATATTATTAAAGTTCGCGTAGCCGAGGACTTTTTCCCTGAAGTAAAACAAAAAGCAACTTTAAACGAAATCGCGAATAAATTTAATATTTCAAATGAGCGAGTTCGTCAAATAGAGATGAAAGCAAAACAAAAGTTAGCTGAAGCTCTTGCTAAGTTTAGACCTACTGAATAATAAGATTAATAGTAAAAAAGTGAAATTTCATTTGGTAATTTTATTTTTTTAGGGTATAATGTTAAGGCAATTAGTTGCAATATTTACTTAGAAAATACTTAATAAAAATAAAAAAGAAAATTTTTGTAATTTTATAAAACTTTTAAGAATAATATTTGTCTAATATATTAGTTAGAGAGAAATTAAAAATTGCTTAATAAGTTTTCTTGCTAAGGATACGAGATTTATCATGTCAGAGCGTAGCTTTAAGCATATTGACGATAATGATGAAAATTTACATCAGCAAGAACTTAAGTTAATTGAGCGAATAAAATCAGGCGACATGAATGCTTTTGGTATCTTGGTTACAAGGTATCAAAATAGACTAATACAGTTTTTACTGAAAAAATATGGTAACAACGGTTTAATAGAAGATGTAGCTCAAAATGTCTTTGTTTTAGCTTATCGAAAATTAGATTCATTCCAGGGTAAAAGTAAATTCTATACTTGGTTATGTACAATAGGCATTCGCCAAATGATTAACGCAATAAGTGCTAGAAATAGAAGAGTTAGCTTAACGTTTGAGTCTGATATAGATTATGAAGGATCTTATGTGGACCTTCATGAAGACAAAACGAGTTCCGTTGAAGAAAATTTAATTGCCGACGAAAATAAGAGAATTCTAGAAGAGCTTCTCCATCAAATTCCAGAACATATATTAACACCTTTTCTAATGCGTATCGAAAAGGGTATGAGTTATAAAGATATTAGTGAAGAGTTAAATTTAACTATTGACTCTGTAAGATCTAGAATTAATCGAGCTCGAATTATGTATCGAGATCTCATTAAGGAAAATGGTATACTTTCTAAGCTTTAATTTTGTTTATGAGTGCAAATCATCTTATCAATTTAGCAGATGACTTAGTCGCTGGTAAAATAACTCTAGAAGATATATTTCAAGATCAGTTAGTTGTTGATGTATTGACTCTTAAAGATAAAGATCTTGATGTAGAAAAAGATCCTGAATATTACGTTGATACACCTGCAGATCTACAAATTTTTGCAAACTTTGACTTTACTAAAAAAGTAATGGCAGAAATCGCAAACTTAGATCTTGAAGATACTACAACAGATATTAATGTAGAAGTTGCTAATGGTAAAAAATTAGAAGCAGATAAAGAAGTTAAACCTCTAAAACTGGATAACTTCAATACTTATAAGAACTATAACTATGGTTATCAAATGCCTAACAAAACTTCAGGTGTTTTCTATAGCGAAAGTTCAAATGCTCCTTCTTCTTCACCATCAACTGCATCAAATGCAAACTTTACAGTAAAAACTAAAGATTCATCTATTTTTAACTTACGTAACTTAATTGGTGCTACTTTAGCATTTATTGCTACGTTTGCTTGTATAGGAATATTTAGTAACTTTATTAATAAAGATCAAGGATTTAGTACTTTAGCTTATAGTGATCCTTCAATGTCTCAAAGCTTGAAGTCTAATAACTCTGGTTCGTTAACTA
This sequence comes from Psittacicella hinzii, assembly GCF_003585885.1. Lineage (GTDB taxonomy): Bacteria > Pseudomonadota > Gammaproteobacteria > Enterobacterales > Psittacicellaceae > Psittacicella. The sequence continues at coordinate 3,827 of NZ_NRHC01000072.1, forward strand.
TTAATAATAATTTAGCTTCATCTAACCTAGCTTCATTATCATTCAAAAGATACGAGCTTGATGATCCTAATTTAATAAATTACCAACCTCAATTACTTACAAGTGTTCAACTGGTTAGTTTACATTTAGTTAACCAAGGACAAAAAACGGATGGTCTTTTATTATCAGATAAGCAATCTCAAAATTTATCAATTCTGATTGCAAATTATGAGATACATAAACGTTTATCTTCTAAATAATTAAAATAAAAAAGCGACATAGAGGTATTAATTTCTATGTCGCTTTTTTATTATACTATTGCTATAATGATAGCTAAAATATTGACATTTTTAGTACTGACATGAAAAAGAGATCTTTATATCTAATTGCCTTAGCGATTGTTTCTTTTTATAACTTATCAACCAACAGCCAAGCAGCCACAAAGAAACAACAAGTAACACAGTCGCAGAGTGCAGTAAAAGAATTAATTGATATGAGTGAGCAAATTCACTCCCTCAATTATACTTTATACTTCACTATCTATGATTCATCAGGCTATACTCCGTATAAATTTAACAATTATTTTGTTAACGGAGTTCGCTATGCTGAATTATCTAATTTAGAGGGCAGTCCTTATAATATCTACCTTAAAGGTGATCTTATGGGTAATGCTTCTTACGCTTTAAAAGGCGATACTTTCAATATTTTACCTAATATCTTTAGCACTAATTTTACAGAGATCTCACAAAACTACATGATTTCTAAAGTAGGAACTACTAGGGTAGCAGATAAAACAGCGCAAGTTTATGAAGTTACCAATAAGTATTCCAATTTATTCACCTATAGAATTGCTTTAGATAATGCCACTTTACTACCGTTAAAAACTGATTTATTATTTAGAGATTTAGTTACTAACTCATATACTGTCTTAAATTCCTACTCTGTGATCTATCTAGAGCTAGGAATGGATCAGCCAGCACTTACTAAAATTCAGAATGGTGTAATTAATACTAACTCAATCTTTTCTAGTAACATAGATCAGAAATTAGCAAATGAATTTGATAGCATTATTAGATTACAATTTTTACCTCCTGGTTTTAAATTACGCTCTAATAATGAAGTTACTATGATTGGTAATAGTTTAATAACTAGTCCAACCGCAACTGCAAGTAATAGTAATGGTCCTACTATGATTGCCCAAACATATAGCGATGGTTTATTTAGCTTTACTATTTACGTAAGTAAAGAAGAAGTTAATACTAATGACCATTTTTACTGGCAACAAGGCGATACAACACTATATACCGAAGACTATGGTAATCGTAAACTAACTATTGTAGGACAAATTCCTTTAGCCCTTGCTAAAGGCATAATCAATTCTATATCAGTTAATGGTAAAGCTCCAGCACAGCATCCTGAAGGCTTTGGGCAACAAATTAACTTACAAAATTAAAGTTTATATATGCAACAATCTCATCGTAGCGCACAGGTTGTAAAAATAATCCCTAACGGAGATAAAACAACCTTAGAAGTCGCTATTTTATCTAATAAAGAGTTTTGTTCAGCCTGCGCTAGAGGAGAAGGCTGTGGTGCTATATTTCTTAATCAACTGACACCGTCAGGAAGAAAAAGAAATAAATTTAAACTTGAGGTTTTAACCCAAACAGCAACAAATGATGGTATTCGTGAAGGTGATATCATTATGGTTAGAACTAGCAAAAGTAATTTTACTTTAGCTATTGCTACCTTTTACCTAATTCCTCTAATTGTTGCAGTTATCTTACCAAGCATAATTCTTAATGCTTTACAAGTAAATGACCTATATGCAGGTTTGAGTATTTTCGCTTGTCTAGTTATCTATTTTGCTATTGTTAAAATTTATTTAAAAGATTTCAATACAGAAATAGAGTATCTTGGCATTGATTATGCTTTTGAAAAATTTACAGCTAATATAAAAGAGATCGGTT
>NZ_NRHC01000073.1 GCF_003585885.1 Psittacicella hinzii
GGTGTCTGATATCTAAGTTACCCCTTTGTTTCTGGTATCCAATGGGGTGTCTAATGGATCTAGTAATAAGTATTGGACCTCATGACAAAAAATATCAGATTTAATGACAAATTTGAGATCTCCTCACAAGTTTTAATCTAACTCTAAAATAACTCCAAGTAAGAGTTGCTCTTCTAACCGTTAAACCTAGTTAGATTAAGCTTGATCTAGTAGCAACAAGCTGTAGACCTTGCTACCTGCAGATCTAACTACAAGCTTGAACCTTTGCTACTAACTCTCATATATTAGTTTCTCAAGCAATCCTTTTCCCTTATCTAAGTTGCTTTAATCTCAAGTTATACTAAGCAACTACTTTAGTTAATCTTAAAAATTTTATGTCTAATCGCAAACGTATTATTGCCATTATTATCTTTTTGATTTTTGGTTTAACTGTCAAAAATCTCTTCTTTAGTGAAAGTAAACAAACAAGCACTTCTAACTTACAACAAACTAGTGCTAATAGTGAAAACACTAACTACCAAATGACTGGTAATGTTTTTGGGACTTCGTACCATATTACTTTTAGAGGTAGTGAGTTAGATGTTACTCCAGAACAAGTAGAAGCTGACTTAACTAAGTTCTTTGCACAATTTAATAGCGAGTTCTCTACTTACGATCAAGATTCTTTAATCTCTCGTTTTAACCGCTTTGACAAAGTAGACACTCCTTTCCCAGTGAGTGCAGACTTTGCAACAGTTATTGCTAGTGCTGATAAACTACGTACTTTAACTAACGGTTATGAAGAAATTACCGTTTACTCTCTAGTAAAAGCTTGGGGTTTTGGTCCAGGTAAAGCTGATGACAACATGACCCCAGAAAAAGTACAAGAGATGTTACAACATGTTGGTCCTAACAAATACAGCCTAATCGAAGAAGATGGCAAGTATGCTTTAGTAAAACATGACCCTAAAGTAGAAATTGACCTATCATCAATTGCTAAAGGTTACGCTGTTGATCTTGTTGCCCAATACTTTGCTAAACATGGTGGACAAAACTACCTAGTAGAAATTGGTGGGGAAATTGTTGCTCATGGAGTAAATCCAAATGGTAAAGTATGGCAAGTTGCAATTGAACAACCAAGAGAAGATGCGGTTAACTCTGTTAACACTATCATCGCTTTAAAAGACAAAGCTCTTGCAACTTCAGGTCACTACCGTAACTTTAGATACGTGGATGGTAAACGTATTACCCACGAGATTGATCCATTTACAGGTTACTCAATTACCCACAACACTGTAAGCTTAACTGTAATTGCAGATGACTGTATGACAGCTGACGGCTTATCTACCGGTCTTTATACTATGGGGGCTGACAAGGCTTTAGCTCTAGCTGAAGAACATAACCTTGCGATCTTTGTTATTCAGTACGAAGACGGTAAATTTATTACTCGTGAATCAAGTGCGTACCGCAAACTAGTTAGTGGTGAGTAATTTACTTCGAAAGTAGTAGAGTTTAGTGCTTCTCCAAAAGAAGTTTTTATACAATAAAACGACCAGGAAAACCTGGTCGTTTTATCGTATCTATTCCGCTTCTAAGCACCTAAGAAAATTAGGCACATTAACAAAGCATTTGCTGTACTAATCCTTTTCTTAAAGTACGAGTTAAGTCTAACTGATCTTTAAGTAAGTCTAGCATTCTATCCACTTTCGAAGTGAGCTCAGTAATTTTCTCTTGCTCTTCTGGAGTGGTTAAAGGAACCTCGAAGTTTTTAACTTGAGCTTTGATAACAGCATTAAAAGTCGTTCCTCGCCCTTCTCGTAATGCCTGTTCCCTAATAACAGGTATAAGGGTATAGATGTAGTAAGTGCTTACTTTATCTTCTTTAGGAATAAAGTTTTCGAAACTTTGAGTAGTTGTTGAGGCATTTGCAAGAATTGCAACCTTACCAACACTTGCTCTACTTGAGAAGAGAATGGTTCCTGCTGGAAGCATTTTTGCGGCACATGATTTGTATCCTGCTTCAGTTAACTTACGTTTACTTGAGTATACGTAAGTTCTATCTCCAATTTCGGTTGGTGTGAACCAATTTATATTCCCACCATAGTATTCTGCTACTTTCGTATTTGGAGTTCCTCCTGACACGACTTCTACTAGATCACTCAATTTATGCCAAGTCCATTCGTGAGTAAAACCTTTAAAGCGCATTAGAGGGAACTTCTCATGAACGCTTAGGTAATTAAATTTAGGAATAAGTCGCTGAAAAAGACCTAGTTTGATTTTTTCATAAAGTCGGATACGTTCTTCTAAAGCTCTAATTTGTTTATCTACATCTTCAAAAAGTTTGCTGATTTTTTGTTGTTCTTCAAATTCTTCAGGATAAGAGAACATTACTTTTGCCATACGATGTGCCATTAACTTAGGTTGAACGCCTACAGTTACATAAAGCTTTGTCATCTTATTAATAGATTCTGCTACACATGTATTACAATAGCCTTTGTCTGATAGTAACACTCCACATGTAGACATTGCGAAGAATTTATCTGGAATAAATTTTGTTACCCCAGCATATCCGGTATTAGTCCAAACAACGGCATTTTCAAATAGATGTTGGTTATAATACCCAACTATTCCGTAATTTTTAGTTTGAGATGAATAAGTAGGATAGCAATATTCATTGTCTGGTTTAGACTTAGTATCAGCGACAAGGATGTGTTTACCAGCAGTAATTTTATCAAACACATCTTCAACACGTGCAGTACACCAAGGTTTAGTAAATTCTGGAAATCTTACAGGTGGTCTTAACTCAGTTCTTTGTCTTAGCTCTTCTTTTTCTTTTAAAGTTAAACCTGTGTAATCTGGGAGAGTCATATATTTCTAAGTGCTCCTAATAGTTTTGATTTTAATTTAAACCGTTTCTCATTAATTTACATAACGCTACTATTATATAACGACTTACAGCAATCTTTACACAAAAACATATCTCAAAGCTCCCCTTATATGCTTTAAGCTTTGGTTTTTGAGTAAAAAGGAGAAAGCTAAGGTATAATATTATGATAGATATCAAAAATACTTTTCTGGATATCTAATTCTTTATCCTAACAATAAATTAAAGAGGTTCTCCCCATGCTTTTGACTTTTGCTTTAACTGTGGCTATCTTAGCCCTTGTTGTTCTTGGCGCCTCGATTGGAGTTTTATTTAAACGTAAACCTATTCAAGGTTCTTGTGGTGGTTTAGATGCTTTAGGTATTACTAAAGCTTGTTCATGCAAAACTCCATGTTCAGAAGCTTTAGAAGCTCAAGCTGCAAAAAACTTAGAAGCTGCTAAAGCTAAACAGCATCAAGACTATAGCGCAACACAAAGCGATTATGTGGCTGACCGTACAGGTGAGGGCACTTATTCGTCTAAGTAATTGGGTATTTTTAAGGGCAACTATCTAGTTGCCCTTAAACCTCTAAGAAAATTATACAAACTACATGACAGAAATTAATCAATTAATTGCTCATCTAAAATCCCAAGCTAAACCAGAAAATGCGCAAACCAAAGTTATCGTTGGTATGTCAGGTGGGGTAGACTCTTCAGTGTCTGCTTATATCCTGCAACTCCAAGGTTACCAAGTTGAAGGCGTTTTTATGAAAAACTGGGAAGAAGATGACGGTACTGAATACTGTACAGCAGCTGTCGATCTTGCTGACGCTCAAGCTGTAGCTGATCAACTTGGTATTAAGTTACACAAAATCAACTTTGCCGCTGAATACTGGGATAATGTTTTTGAAAACTTCCTAAGTGAGTACAAAGCTGGTCGTACACCAAACCCAGATATTCTTTGTAATAAAGAAATTAAATTCAAAGCATTTCTTGATTATGCACTAGAAGATTTAGACGCTGATTTAATTGCAACGGGTCACTATTGTCGTCGTGGTGCTAACCGTGACGGTAAAGCAACTTTATTACGTGGTTTAGATAGCAACAAGGATCAAAGCTACTTCCTTTACACTCTTTCGCAAGATGTATTAGCTAAAGTTCTTTTCCCTGTTGGTGAACTAGAAAAACCACAAGTACGTTTAATTGCCGAGCATTTAAATCTGCAAACAGCTAAGAAAAAAGATTCAACTGGGATTTGCTTTATCGGTGAACGTAAGTTTACTGATTTCCTTTCTACTTACCTTCCTGCTAAAAAAGGGGAAATTCGCAACCTTGCTAATGACCAAGTAATTGGTACTCATAGCGGAGCTATGTACTACACTATCGGTCAACGTAAAGGTCTAGGAATTGGTGGTATCAAAGGGCATCAAGACGCTGGTTGGTTTGTTGCTAAAAAAGACGTAAACCAAAACATTCTGTATGCTGTAGACTCTGATAAAGATCCAGCTCTTTATTCAGCAGGTTGTACAGTTACACAACTACACAGTACAAGTTTAACCTTCATGGATTTTATTGACCAAGAAACGGGTCGAGTAAAAGAGGGGATTACTTGTAAGGTGAGATATCGTTCACAAGACGTTATCTGTCACTTAGATTATCTTGATGACAATACTCTCAAGGTAACTTTTAATGAGCCACAATGGGCTATAACTCCAGGACAATCAGCAGTATTCTATTACGGCGAAAGATGTCTGGGAGGCGGAATCATTGATCAAATCATTGCTTAGGAACTTTCATTATGGAATTAATTATTATAAGCGGACGCTCTGGGGCAGGTAAATCAGTTGTACTTTCTGTCCTTGAAGACCAAGGTTACTATTGTATTGATAACATTCCGGTTAAACTGCTTACTGAAGTTGTAGATGCTTTAGACACTACTACCCAAAAAGTAGCGATTAGTCTCGACATCCGTAATTTAAGTAGTATTATCTCTACCGGAGATATTGAAGCGGAAATAATGACTTTACGTACTAAGTACAATACGAATGTAATCTTCTTAGATTGCTCAACTAATGTAATCGTTAGTCGTTACGCGGATACCCGTCGTAGTCACCCGCTCATGCAACTAGAAAACCTAAGTCTAGACGAAGCGATTGAACAAGAGTATAAACTGCTTGAAGTTGTTAAAGACAATGCTGATTTTCAGATTGACACTTCAACGCTAAATGTTCATGGTCTAGCTTCGCGTATAATTAAATTCCTTGAAATAACTAGTCAATCAAGTGAGTTCAAAATTATTTTTAATAGTTTTGGCTTTAAGAAAGGTCCTCCTCCAGCAAGTAACTTTGTCTTTGATGTGCGTCACTTACCAAATCCTTACTGGGACAAAAAACTAGCAGTACAAACTGGAGAAGATAAAGAAGTACAAGAGTTCTTTGCCCAATACCCAGAACCAGCTTTAGAGTTAAATCGTATTAAAGCTTACTTAGATGGTTGGTTAGAACTGGTGGATAAAAGCACTTCTCGTCGCTTTGTTACTATCTCTATTGGCTGTACTGGTGGGCAACACCGCAGTGTTTACATTGCTGATCAACTAGCACGCCACTATGCACAAATTGGTTTCCCAACGCAAGTGCACCACATTTCGCTCAATGTAACTCATACGCTCAAGCAAAGTAAAACAGTTATCTCTGATTTAGCTTTAGCAGAGCTTGAAGTAGAACAAGAGTAACAAAGTTAAGCAATTGAAACAAACATTAAATGCCTCGGAAAATCTTCCGAGGCATTTAACTTATTCTAATTACTTTTATTACGCTTCTTTACGTAACTCTTGTTTACGCGTTTACGTAATTTTAGTTTACACATTTACGCAATTCTTATTTACGGCTACGCAATTCCTATTTACGCACCACTTGTGCACTTGACGGATAGTCAATTTTAAAATCTTTTGCACTTAAAGGAGTAGCTTTGTAGTTAGTAAAAGTGTAAGTTGCTTTATTACCGTTAATTTCAGTATAACTGAACTCGGTTAAAGCTCCATTAACCACACAAGCCTGGATATTTTTGTAATAAGCTTGGAGTTTACTGTCACTTACTAAAAAGCAATTACCTTTTTTACTTACTTGAGCATTTGCCCATGCTTTACCTGTGTCGTTTAATAAGTAGATAAACGGCATAGGTTGGCTTTGATCTAACTGACTAATCGTTACTTGTTCCACAAATGGATCATAATAAACTACTTCATTGTTATACACAGAAACATAGTTTTCTGTAGGTGCAGTAGTGTGTAAGGCTAAGTTACTTGGTCTTTGACCTTTTAATGAACCACTTTGTTGGTTAATAACTTTACCTTTAGGATCTTTTGCTACTAAAGTAAAGTTAGCGGTAAAAGAAGTATTGTTTTGTAAATAAGATAGAAGTTCTTGTTTAGCATCAGCTAATGCTAAAGAAGAAAATAGCGTCGCTAAACTAACAACTGTTACTAATTTTTTTAACATTAGCTTAATCCTTAATTATTCTAATAGTAATTTGTAATTCTGGTAATAACTACTTTATCACTACTTAAGTACTTGATCACTTAAACGCTTAATTTCCTAATCGTTTACTTGATCACTTAAGCGCTTAAACGCTTAATTGCTAATTAATTGCTTGCTTTTAAGAAATCAGGTGCATAGCTAGGTAGTGATGGAGCTTTAGTCACTAGTGGACGAGGAGTTACACCATCAATACGTGCTTTAATTGCATCATATTCTGCTTGATATTCTAAGCCCATAACTTTGCTCGCTTTGTGCATAATTTCTAACGCAGGTTTTGCGTAATAAGAATCAGCAAAGTTAATTAGTACTACGTTTGCACGTTTGTACGCTGCTAGAGGGTTATCATATTTTAAGTAGAAAGCAGCAATGTCGTAGTTAGACTCAGCAATTTTATCTGCGTAGTAGTTAAATAACTCTTGCGCAAATTCACGATATTGTGAGTTAGGGTAGTAATCTAATAATGTACGTAAATCCGTTAAACCTGTTTGCATATCAGCTGTATCGTTATCAGCTTGGTTCATGTTAAACAGATTTTGGAAGAAACCACGGTTTGCGTTAAATGAAGAGATAGCATGCACTAATAGCATGTAGTCACCGTAAGGTACTCCTGCTTTTGACGGAGTAGTTTGGAAGTACTTGTCTACTTGAGCAATTGCTAGATCATAGTTTTTACGCACTAGATCATTGTATGCTTGTAATACTTGTACTTGAGTACGGTATTGACCAAATGGGTATTGGAGAGAAAGTTGAGTTAGAACTTGCTCTGCGGCAGTATTCTTGTTGTTCTGTAAGTCACTTACAGCTTTATCGTAAAGCATTTGCTCATTACCAGCAATATACACTACAGTTTGCTCTTTAGATGAACATGCTACTAGAGCAACAGCTAAACCTATAGCTGAGACTAATTTTAGTTTCTTCAAATCCATATTTTTTTGTGATCCACAAATTTAAGTTTATTCTGATGCTCTAAGAGCACTTTAATGTTTTACTTTTACTTAAATGACATTATAACATAAGCAAATTCTTCTTATAGAGTTATAAGCTTAACTCTGTAAAAATCAAGTTTTGCAACAAAAAATAAATCTCTCTTTGAGAGAGCTCCTTGAGTAACAAAAAAACCTCTCTAAGAGAACTTTTTGAGCAATACAAAATAAATCCTCTTTAGGGCAACCCCAAAGAGGATTTTATTAGTAACCTGTTATCTGTTCATAGACTAATCTAGTCTCTAAACGTTTAAGCTCTTGACTAAAACCGTCAGGCGATAAAGTTAAAATACGATATCCTGGAGCAATAGTGTCTAAAGTAAAATCTTCCTGTCTTGGTTTAAACTGTACACTTGTTGACGGAACTGAGAGTATTGCTGTCTTACCAGTGTTTAAAGTTAAATCCTGATGAATATGTCCATGCAGAACTAGCTCTAAATTCGGATAAGAAGCAACCTCTTGCCAAAACTCTTCAATCCCCGTAAACCTATGACTATCTAACCAAGCACTTGACGCAGGTAAAGGATTATGGTGCATTACTAAAGCAACCTTGGCTCTGGAATTTTGCTCAAGATAATGCGCTATGTATTTACTTTGCTCTGGGCTAATACTCCCACCTACGCGTTTGCAGGCTTTACTATTGACAAGAAGTAAATGCCAAGTTTGGTTTAGTACCACCGGAACCACTTCTTTCTCACTCACAATAACCTGCGGAGCGTTAAAGCGCATTTGCGCAAATAACTCTAGGTTATCATGATTTCCCGGTACGAGGTAAATAGGTGTATCTGGGAAATACTTGTTGATTAGCTCAACAAAGATTTGATAAGCTTTATCAAGAAATTGTGGATTGACATCGTGAACTATATCACCAGAACAGATTACTCCGTCAAATTTGTTTTCTAAGCTAGCCTTGTATGGCATCCTCCAAAACCGCAACCAAGTAGTCTTGAGGGAAGATCCCCGCAAAACGGTCGCGATCATCACCAAGTAAATGGTGATCTGAAAGATGTAATAGGCGTAGCTGTTTATCAGTATCCATAGGCATACCTAATAGATTAGATTTGGGCTAATAGTAAAATTCTAACCTAAACATATGTTTACTAACAAAGAGCTAGTTACGCTTCAACACTTGCATGCTTAAGGTTAGAATTTATGTGTGTTACCTTTGAGTTTCATCTCTAGTTAAAACTCAAAGAATTACAGGTAATCCTGATTTATTTCCACTATAACATAGGAAAAAAGCAACTAACTAAGTAAATCTCTAGATTTGTGGCAAGCCTCACACTTTTGTTTTCATTTTCTGCAAAATAATCACAAATTTTAACGTAAAAGGTAAAATCTAGAAAAAATTGAAGAAAAAGGGAAAACAAAAATTGATAAGCGAGAAGCTACACGAGAACTTTTGAAGTTAACTCTGCGGTTGCTCAGAAGTTACCTCTGAAGTTAAGCCTAAAGTTACCTTGTAGCCTCACCACATCCTCACCACAAATGCTAGAACCCCGAAAAATAAAAAAAGAACCAAAGTTGTTGCCTTGGTTCTTTTTTCGTTTTTTATTGAATAGTTTTAGCTCTTAGCAAAAGTTCTCTTAACTTCTTATAATCGATTACAACCAGTACAAGACGCTAATCTAGTATGAGAAAATACTAGCCAAGCTAAGCGAGTACAAGTAAGTACAAGCATGTACAGACTAGGACAAGCTACTAGTTGCTTTCTTTTTCTTTTAAGAAAACTTCTGGTGAAGCTTTGCGATTATGTTGCTCATAAGCAAGTTGTACCTGACGATAGTCACTTCTATGTTGATCTGAAGGACCATATTGGAACAAGAGTTTTACGTGCTCTTGAGTTACATAACCTTTATGTTTTTCAATGTTATAAACTGAGTATTCTGGGATTTTCGCCATAGACTTCATTAGTTCGTCACGATAGTTTTTTGCTAGAACAGAAGCTACGGAGATTTCTCGCACAAGAATATCACCTTTTATAACAGCCATTTGGGTAATTCCGTTTAGATTAGGAATTATTTGATTTCCATCTACTAGAACTACGATGTTAGATTTGATTTGTTCAAAATCTATTGCGTACATTTCACATCTTTGTGCAAGAAGTTGCAGTACTTTATGAACAGCTCTTGACATAGCCGCTAAAGAAGCGTGCAGGATATTCTTTTCTTGAATTTCCTTTACATCACCCTCTTCAATGGCAAACATTATGTTCCCATTATTACCTTGGGTAATAAAATCTTGGTACAGCGATTGGCGACGACGTTCTGATAAACGCTTTGAATCTTGAGCTTTAGAGAGATATGCAAGCATATCTTTTGAAGAAGTTATATCTAACTGTAATTGTAAAGCTCGATAAAAAACATTAGGAGGTGGTTGAAGCTTACCTTTTGCATTCAGGTTCCAACCTAATACAGAATCACTGCCTTCATTTTCAAAAGCTTTATTTACTAAAAGTTCGTGTTTTTGTTGGGTTGTTAGATCACCAAGCTCTTTTGCTTCACGTGCAAGTAAATCTTGGGAGTAACGTTGTTGACGTAATATCGCTGAAGCAATTCTCTTGGAAGAAGGTTCATTACGAACTTCATCTATCGCATTGTAATCGACAAAGCCAATTAACGCAGCTGAAGCCACTACAGGTCCAAACATACACCCACGTCCTGCTTCGTCAACTCCAATTAAAATTAGTCCGCGCTGTTCGTTCGTATATGCTGTGAGACTATCATCTAAAGAATTAGTTTCTGATCCCTTCTTACTAGCCTTAGTTTGTTTTCCAGGTTGTTTATCATATAACCCAGACTCTTCCCCTTGAGCTGTTCCTGCAGAATCTCTAGTTATTAATCTATGTAACTCTGCTTGAAACTTAGACTGATCTCTTTCCTCAACCATAAACTTACTTTGCGACGCCTTTCGTGATTTTTCTAGTAATTTTATATTAATATCAATATTGCGAGAAATCATCATAATAAGTTATAACTGGCGCTTCTAACTTTTATGCGATCGATCAATGATAACCTAAAATTTGAGAAAACTCAAATTTAAAAATTACATTTTTCGGGTACGGCTATGCAGTTTTAACCTATTACTAGGTTAAAACACATAGCTTGCATAAAAGCAATTTATTATAAATATGATTAAGAAAGTATTAATTACTCAAAGTACCTAAGATTACTCTCTAAAATCCTTACGCAAACCTTAGGGGAAACTCAAGTAAAAACTTGACTAAAGTTTTTATAAAGAAGGTACTTTAAGTAATTAAAAATACTTTTTTTCTCAATGAGCGTAGTAGTTGTTCAATAGACAAAGAAAAGTATCAATATGAAACATAACTAAGTTAGTTATATTATCTAAATTAAAAATTAACCAAAGCGAAAAAAAGAAACTTAACTTTGTTAATTATTAAACAAAAATAGCAACCCTAAAGGCTTCTACACTACCTTACTCTTTCATTTTGGCGAAAAAAGTCATTTATTGCAAATAATAATTTGATTATTTTAAAAAAGTGTCACCCCCTAACGACATTTTTCTAAAAAAGAATATTACGGAAAAAGTTGCAAAAATAACCTTTTCAAAGTAAAGAACTTTAACTTTTACCCATTCTGTCTGAATGTAGCCTAATAACAAAATAAGAAAATTAAAATTCAATAACTTATATAATGATATTATATTACTTTTTAGAAAAAATTACTTAGGTTTATCAAAAAAATCACTAATTTTGTTTTTGTAAGAAACTAAAATTTTTTATAACTTTTTTATTCATTTTTTGCAAACAAAAACACCTACATAAAGGTAAGGAAATAAAAATTGAGTTAACCTTGAAAAATGAGCGTAAATTTCTTATTTTTTGTGGAAAATTTTTGGTAATTACTTCTAATCTACAAATGCCATAACAAGGAAATTGTTAGAGTTCAAGTTTAGCTTCTAGTTAAAGTTTAGCTTCTAGTTAAAGTTTAGCTTCTAGTTAAAGTTTAGCTTCTAGTTAAAGTTTCGTGCTGTTTATCGTGAAAGCTAAATTGCTGTACCTGTTCAAGTTCAACTAAAACCAAGTTGCTGTTTCTGGTTAATTCACAGTTGCTAATTCTGGTGAAAGCACAGTTGCAGTTTCTGGTTAAAGTCTAGTTGCTAATTTTAGTTCAAGCACAGTAACTATTCTTGGTTCAAACAACTAGCTGACTGATAGGTATTGTTAGCCTTTACTATGCCCAGTTTACTCCGCGTATCTTTGACGCTAACTATTTTTAGGAAAATTATTAATTTAACCGAACTAAAACGATCTTCACTTGTCTAAGTTTTTAGCTAGATTTTACTTAGTTAATTTTAGAGTAACTGGAGTTTGAGTAAACTTACCTAAGTAAACTCTAATATAATATTAGTCCCATATTTATCTCCAATTAATCCCCTATATCCTTGCAATTTCTTGGTAAGAAAAATATCAACGCATTTTTCTTACCTAATTGACTTGTCTTATGAAAAGTTTAAATATCGCATATCTATGCAATCCCCAAGAATTTAGTCAATTATGCGCTTCTCTCATGTCATTACTTGACAATCGTAAAGAGACAACTTACAAAATTTACATTCTCAACCATGGCTTATCCCTTGAACATCAAGCTTGGCTAAAAAATCTTGTAAGCAATAAAAGTGATTTCACTTGTTCACTGCGCTTTATTGACCTTTCTTCTTACTTTAGTAAGTACCCTACAGTAGGCTATGCTGAGGCTATCTTACTTTTACCGCAAATTGTTGCAGACTTTAGAATTGAAGCGCAACGTTTAGTTTTTATCCACAATCATAGCTATGTGCTTGATGACCTTGCTTACTTAGCCCAAGTAGACTTACAAGACCGCTACTTTGGTGCAGTGTCAGATTTCTTTGTCCGTCAAAAGTATCTTTACCGTCTATGCGAAATTGAAGATCCAAGCATTGCTAACTTTATTAGCTCTATTGCTCAAGTAAAAAGCTTACCGTTACAAAGTGTGCTAGATTACTTTAGCACTACTATGGTGGTTTTTGCTTTTGATAAATTAATGGCTGATAAAGTTGATCCTGAAATCTTCATTAAGCTACTACCAACTTACCAAGAGTACACTCACCCTGCACAAGTAGTATTAAATGTCGCTGCTTACCAATTAGGTGGAGTTTATTTCTTACCTGGAAGCTACAACTTTATCTCTGATAGCACAGCACAAGTTAGACATTTCAACCCAAGCAGATACTCGCTGTATATTAAGGTAGATCAAAAGGCGGTACGTCAGGCTTGTGAAGAGGTTCCTCCTTACTTACAGTTTGTGCCTGAGGCACAAACTAAACAAGCATTTACTAAGGTAAATGAAGTTAGTGAAATTAGTGAAGTTAGCGAAATTAGTGAAGTTAGCGAAATTAGTGAAGTTAATCCAACTGTAAACAAAGATGATAAAGATAGTTCACAAGACCTTGAGCAGAACAACAAGGGATCATCTCTAACTGCAGAAGCTTCACCAACTTCAGAATCTGCTACTTTTGTAAGTAACCCAGAAGTAAATGCAAATGACGAACAGTGTTTACTCTCGCGTAAAACCATAGACACTGACTTCTTCTTAGCTGAATATAAATTTGTCGCTAGCAAGGAAGAGCAAAGTAATATTTCCGAAGTAAATAACCGCATTAAAGAGCAGATCAAAGAAAAACAACAAGCGCAAGCGCAAAAAGAGCGTAAACAAGCTTTACTAGCGCAAGCTGAAGTAACTAAAGAAGAACACGCTTCGCATTACTGGGATATCTTCCCATATGCGCATGCAAGCTGTTACTATCGTGCTCTTGCGGTTGACGACAAATTAGTAAAATACTTACTAACCGATAAAATTGAAACTGTAAAAATCCTCAATACTTGGGATAGTCACCATAACCTCGTGACTAAAGCTTTAAAGGATTTTTACCTTAAACAAGCAAACATTCCACTTGCTTTTATTCTATGAAAAAATTAGCTGTAGTTTTTACTTGTAACAACGAGTTCTTTCAACACCTCGCGGTAGTTGTTTACTCTTTGTTACATCATCGTAAAGATACTCATTATGAAATTATTGTCCTCGGACGTAACTTTAGTCGTGAACAAGTCCTCTGGTTAAAAAACTTTGTACGCGAAAAAAGTAATGGTACTTGCTTTATCAATATCTACGAAATGGGACATGAGCTCGCTGACTATAACTTAAAAAACGTCGTGCTTTCTGGCGTTTTCTCGGTAGACTGTTTCTCACGTCTCTTTATCCCACGTATTATTGATATGAACGCTTTACAAAATGACCGCGTTCTTTATCTTGATACCGATATGCTCGTACTTGACGATCTAGGGCACATGAACGATATTGACTTTGAAGGTAAGTTCTTTGCGGTATCTGCTGACTACGATATCCGTGAGCGTTACCTCCGCCTCTTACTCAACTGGTCAAACCAAGCTGTTGATGTTTTTAAAATGCACTTCCTGCATATTAAAAATCTAGGGTTAAACTCAATGCTTGATTACTTTAACTCGGGCATGATCCTCTTTAACTTAAAAGCAATCGACGAGTCTGGTGTAAGTAAAGAATTCCTTTACCAACAAATGCGTAAGCGTCAGTATTTAGTTTTTCCAGACCAAGATATTATGAACATCGAAGCGCAGCGTCATGGTGGAGTACAATATCTTGGTTATCACTACAATTGTCCGCAAGCAAAAACTTACGGTATTACTGATAGCTTTGACCCAGAAAATGATCGTCTTTACTTGCCGTTAAATCCTCTAGCTTATCGTCAAGGAACAGCACCAACTCCTCCTTACTTACAGTTCTTACGTCCCGAAGAACGTTCTCTAACTAGCGAAGAGTTATCTGATCTCAAACTTGCCGATATTGCTCGTAAAGAAAGCGAAGCTAATTTCTCTTTTACCCAAGCTGCAAGTTACTTTGAAGCTGACTATGAGCATAAAGATGAAATTAATGAGGATAAAGTTGACGTTAAGGATACTTACGAGGTAAGACTTACTAAAGAAGACTATCATCCACACCTCGATGAGCTTGCTGACATTTGTCGTAAAACCATTGAAAACTATTGTGTGGTAGTCAATAAAGACCTCGAAGAATTTGTTGACCAATCTCAAATTTCACGTGTAAAAGTACTTCACTTTATTGGGACTAAACCTTGGAAAGAAACCTATAACACTATTCCAAAACTGCTCTACAATCACTACCTCGAAGCTTGTGATATTCCAGCAGAGTTAATCCCATAAAAAATTACAATAACGAATTACAAAGCACAACTACAATTACTACAAAATCATCTTCACCAATTAGCGAAATTAACTAAACTATTAGTGAATTGTTGCCATGGGTCAGTTGTTGCCATGAGCCATTTGTAGCCATTGGTGAGTTAAAACCATTGATGAGTTGTAACCCTTAATGAGTTGTAAACTGCAATTGCAAGCTGTAGTTCAAACTGCAATTGTAAAAATAAGTTATAAAAAATTCTCTCTACTAGGTAAATCCCTTAACTCTCTAGCACGGGGATTTACCTTTTTCTTTTGTAAATTAGTCAAAATTATTCCTGCCTTTACCCTAAGCCCTGTCTTATTTTTTCCCTAAAAAAATTCTATTTTTATCTTCAACCCAACTCTCTGTAAGCAAAATTTTACTTAATAACCTACTAGTGTTTAAGGTTATATATTTATTTCTCTCCTAATATTCTCATCTTTTAAAAATTTGCCGGTGATACTTGAGAAGATACCGCGCTTATTTTGCTATAATGTTACAGGTATTCAAGATAGTTAAATATCTAAAACTTCTAAATATAAACTCTTTAAACTAACAGCTATATTGCGACGTAAAAGTTTGAGTTCTCTTCGTAAAAAACATAGGTTCTCTTCATAAAAAGTTGAGATATCTTCCTAAAAAAGTTGAGTTCTCTTAAAATTCATAGGTGTTTTTAGTACTTTAGTATGAACTTTTACTCTCAATATACTAAGCTAAGTATTAGAAAGGCCTGCGCCTTCCTAATACTTAGCTTTAAAGGTCAAGCAAAACCTTGTTAAGATACAGTAAAAAAGCACAGGTAAATTTTACTCTGAAGTTGAAGCTTTCGAGCTTTGTAACTTTGTCAATAAACCTACTTTTTCTCTTGTTCTCTTGCAAGGATTTAGCTGACTATACGCTTAGTTTAAAAGTAATATCACAACCAGGAAACTTCCATGTTAAATATTAGCGAAAATGATGTTTTATTAAATCAAACAGCAGCTAACAAAGAAGATGCAATCCGCATTGTTGCTAAGTTACTTGCTGACAATGGTCGTGTTGATCCAGGTTATGTTGATGGCATGTTAGAGCGTGAACAACAAACCTCAACTTACTTAGACAACGGTGTTGCTATTCCACACGGAACAACAAAAACGCGTGATTTAGTAAAAACTACCGGTGTGGCTGTAGTACAATTCCCACAAGGTGTGGTTTGGAATGAAGATGGCGACAAAACTTATGTAGCTTTCGGTATTGCTGCTAGCTCAAATGAACACTTACCAATTTTAAAAGCTATTACAAACATTATCGGTGAAGAAGAGGAAGCTCAAGCTTTAGCACAAGCTACTTCTAAAGCACAAATGTTAAAGCTAATTAAAGGTGAAGCTTCTACGGTTGAATTACCTTTCACGTCAACAAGTCTTTTTGACTTAAGTGCAAAAGCTACAGACTTAAATGGTTTACAAGCTTTAAACCTAGCTAGCTTACTAGCTCAAGGTTACATTGACCCTGAATATTTAAACAAATCTTTCAAAACTGCTCCAGTACACTTAGGTGCAGGTTTATGGTTAGCAAGTACTAACGCTAATGCAAAAACTACAGGTTTAGCTTTAGTTCGTCCAGCTACTCCATTTGCAGCTCAAGGTAAAGAAGTAAAAGCTTTAGTTAACCTAGCTCTTAAAGATCAAGATGAAGTAAAAGTTTTAGCAACTTTAGTTGAGCAAGCTGCAACTTTAGCAACTGGTGATTTAGCGCAAGTAGCTGCAGTATTTGGTTTAGAAGCTCCAGCAACAAGTGCTCCGCAAGCAACTGTTGCGATGGAAAAAGCTCCAGCTCAAGCTGCTCAAGCAACTCCTGCGCCAACAGCTTCTGCTGAAAAAGCAGCTCCAGCTGGTGATTCTTTAAGCGCTACTTTTGTAATCCACAATGAAAATGGTTTACACGCTCGTCCTTCAACAGAGTTAGTACGCGTATGTAAACAATTTAAATCAGAAATTACAGTAGAAAACCTAACTACAGGTTCAGCACCAGTTAAAGCTAAATCTATGGTGCGCGTAACTGGTTTAGGCGCAACTAAAGGTAGTGAATTACGCTTTGTAGCAACTGGTGAAGATGCACAACAAGCTCTTGACGCTATCGGTAAAGCAATCGCTGACGGTTTAGGTGAGTAATCTGGAGAGGAAAATGACAAAAGTAGCAACTATTACTTTAAACCCTGCACTTGATCTTGTAGGTTTAGTAAAAGAAATTGAAGTTGGTGAAGTAAACTCAGTAGAAACTTTAGGTTTATACCCAGCTGGTAAAGGAATTAACGTCGCTAAAGTATTAGCTGACTTAGGGGTAAAATCTACTGTTACTGGTTTTTTAGGGCAAGATAACAAAGGTGACTTTGAAGCAGATTTTGCTAAATACCAACTTGATGACCAATTTGCACGTGTAGAAGGTAAAACTCGTGTAAATATCAAAGTAACTCAAGAAGATGGTGAAGTTACTGACTTAAACTTCCAAGGTTTTGCCGTAGACCAAGCTAACTGGCAAGCATTTGTTGCAAAAACTTTAGAAGTATTAAAAGGTTACGACTATGTAGCTGTATGTGGTTCATTACCACGTGGCGTTGAACTAGAAGCTTTCAAAGCTTGGTTAGAACAACTTAGAGACCTTGGTTGTAAAGTAATTTTTGATAGTTCAAATAAAGCACTTGAAGTAGGTTTACAAGCTAACCCTTGGTTAATTAAACCTAACTGGCGTGAACTTGAAGTTCTTACCCAACAAAAATTTGAATCAATCGATCAAGTTCTTGTAGCTGCACGTAAATTAAATGAGCAAGGTATTGCAAACGTAGTAGTATCTATGGGCTCTAAAGGTTCTCTTTGGGTAACTAAAGACTTTGTTTACCAAGCACAACCTCCAAAAATTACTAATGTAGTTTCAACTGTAGGTGCTGGTGACTCTATGGTAGCAGGTTTTATTTACAGCTTAGTAAACGGTTTAAACCCAGAAGAAACTTTACGTTTTGCTTCAGCTATCTCAGCTTACGCAGTTACTCAAGGTAACGTAGGTGTTGATCACATTTCAACTTTAGATCCATATAAAGCTCAAGTTAAAGTAACTAAAGTTGCTTAATTCATTTTGTAAAGTTACTTAAACAACTGCCAATTACGAGAAAGCCCAGTCAATTGCTAGAAAAACCTATCAATTACCAAACAAAAGACTCCGTAATTGGCAGCACAAAAAACTCTGGTTACTTAAAACTGAAGGATAAATTATGAATATTTACTTAACTAAGTCTACTACTTTACCAGTAGCTTATGTTTTACTAGCGCAAGCAGTGCTAGAAAAAGCGGGACACAAATTAGTTGACCAAGCCGCTAACGCTGACTTACGTCTTAGCTTAGAAAAACAAGTAAGCGACCAAGCTACTCAAGGTCTTGAAGTTGCAGTTGTTAACTTACAAGAACTTGTTGATAACCCAAACCAAGCTTTAGCTAACGCTAAACCTACTTTAGTAGAAAAAGTTGAAGCACAAAGCAACAAAGCGAAAAACATCGTTGCAGTAACAGCTTGTCCTACAGGGGTAGCACATACTTTCATGTCTGCAGAAGCTATCGAAACTTATGCTAAAGCTCAAGGCTGGAACGTAAAAGTTGAAACTCGTGGTCAACAAGGTGTTGGTAACCCATTATCAGCTGAAGAAGTGGCTGCTGCTGATCTAGTTTTTGCAGCAACAGATATCGAAGTTGACTTATCTAAATTCGAAGGTCGTCCTTTCTACCACACTTCAACTAAAGCAGCTTTAAAAAATACTGCTCAAGAGTTTGAAAAAGCATTTGCGCAAGCAAAACCTTATCAACCAAAAACTTCAGCTGCTCCTGTAGCTGAACAAGCAAAAAGCGAAAGCGGTTGGCAAAGCGTATACCGTCACTTAATGACAGGTGTGTCGCACATGTTACCGATTACTGTAGCAGGTGGTTTATTAATCGCTATTAGCTTCTTATTTGGTCCAAATGCTTTCAAAGAAGCAGGCACTTTACCAGCGGCATTAATGCAAATTGGTGGTAACTCAGCATTTGCAATCATGTTAGCAGTATTCTCTGGTTACGTGTCTTACTCAATTGCTGACCGTCCAGGTCTTGCTTCTGGTTTAATTACTGGTTTCTTAGTTAACTCTTTAGGTGCAGGTTTCTTAGGGGCAATCATTACAGGTTTCCTATCTGGTTATGTAACTCTATACCTAAGCCGTGCGATTAAGTTACCTCAATCAGTATCTTCATTAAAACCTGTTTTAATCCTACCATTACTATCTACTTTAATCGTAGGTTTACTAAGCGTTTACTTAATCGGTCCATACGTAAGTGTTGCTTCAGATTCATTATCTAAATGGTTAACATCATTACAAGGTGGTTCTGCATTAGTACTAGGTTTAGTATTAGGTGCAATGATGTGTATTGACATGGGTGGTCCAATCAACAAAGCTGCTTATGTGGTATCTGTTGGTTTAATCTCTCAAGGCGTTACAACTCCTATGGCTGCAGTTATGGCTGCTGGTATGGTTCCACCTATCGGTATGGCAATTGCTACTTGGATTGCACGTAAGAAATTTAACGCACAACAACGTGACTCTGGTAACGTTGCGTTTGTATTAGGTCTATGCTTCATCTCTGAAGGTGCTATCCCATTTGCGGCTGCAGATCCATTACGCGTAATTGCTTCTTCAGCAATCGGTGGTGCTGTAGCTGGTGCTATTTCAATGGTAGCTGGTATTACTCTAAACGCTCCACACGGTGGTTTACTAGTTGCGTTTACAGTTAATAAAGTAGTTCTTTACTTAGCAGCTATCGCAATTGGTTCTGTGGTTACAGGTGTACTTTACTCTATCCTGAAAAAACCTGCACAAAACTAATTCATAGTTAAAAACTTACAAATAGAAAGAGAGAAGAGGAAAATCCTCTTCTCTCTTTCTTATTTTTTATTCCATTTATTTACTTCACCTGGAAACTTTTTAAGCATTTCTTTTACTATGTTTATACGCTCTTTAGCTTTTTCATTTTCACATTTAACCTCTGAAAGATTTTCTAAATCAAAGTCTCTAAAAGTTTCTTTACCTAACTCTCTACCCATTTTATAAATAAAGCTTCTAGAACTAACTCTATGAACTTTATTAACAAAATGATTAAATTCACTATCTTCCATTTTATTAATAATATGCTCCAACACCTCAGTAGAAACTAGATTTTCATAAAAAAGTATATAAGGGATAACTTTCTTATAATCGTTAAAACTAATTGAAGTAATATTATATAAATGTAGTTCTGATGTGGAGAAGTAAGCTATTGTAAATAGATCAAAGATTTTTCTATAATTTTGACTTTCAACTCGTATAACACTGTGCACTTCTATATCATCACTAATGTAGTCCTCAAAAACCTCTAGTAACGCGTACATTAAATAATGCATCTCATTCTTACATACAGAGGTAAGAATAGTTAACCACTCATTGTCTGTTAAAGATAATTTTAAAAAGTACTTAACCATATTGTTGATTTTGTGATAAAACTCAGAGTTATCGGTAAACCTTGCTTTCAATGCTAAAGCACCATTTATCCCCTGTATAAAAAGATCACTATGCTCAGCTCCTCTTTTTATCATAAACTTTATCAGTTGATTATTCAAAATCCCAATTTGAGAAAAATCCTGCCCCACTGTTAAGTACGAATAAACAAGATCTGGATTTTCTAAAAGTAAATTTAATCTAGGAAGCTGATCCTCTTTCAAGATTTTTAAAAAAGCCATATCTCTCTTACCTAATATTTTCTCGCTGGAATTAGTAGAGCCTCTTCCAAAGTAGAACCAAAAATCAGGATCAAAAGATTGCTCTTTTAAAATCATGTGAAACGCTTTATATTTTCTATTAATAGTAGCCGAAGTATCGGTTGATTTTAAAACAGAAAAATCATATTTTGATAACTTATCATTAAGCAAGTCAGAGTACTGGATACTTTGAAAATTTCTACAATACAATACTCTAATATAGTTTAGAGGATCAGGACAATTTCTGTCTATATCTCTATACTTATATATATTATTAATATCACTCAATACTTTCTCATATTCAGTAATCTTAGCTTCTACAAAATCCTTAGCTTCTCCGAAACTTTCACATAACTTTATTAATTTACTTTTGAAAGATAGAAAACCTCCCAGATCTACTTTATACACGTTACCATCAAATAACTTAATTTTATAAGTTTTACTCGGATCTTCAATCCAATTTTTTAAAAATTCCAGATCAACAACTTCATCTTTACTTACTTCCTTCATTGTAAAATAATTTTCATATCCATCTATCTTATCCCAATGAAGGTCAACTTCTTCTAATTTGTGGATATTTTCAATTATTGTACTTTCACTCTTATCTGTTCCATAAAGTAAGCCGTAGTCTTTATGTAAAAGGTATAACTTCTTGACATAGGAATTTAATTTCCAAAAGAGTTCTATCTTTAGTAAGTACTCACATTCACTAAGATCTTTAAATAAATTCTCACTTAACTCTTCTAACTGATTAAAGATCTCATAAAAAAATCCCTCTCCTCGAGTTGCTTGATAAAATTCTGTGGCAAATAAATTTTTAATTATCACAGTACCTAAAATTTTTCTTTTATACCTCTTGGCATTTATGTTCAGTAAAGAATCCTCTACATTGCCAAAATTCCTATATCTAGATGGATTATCCAAATACTTTCCTCTTTCTTCTTCATGCACCTGAGCAAATCCACCATCTACAAAAGTGTTTTTATCTCTACTTTCAAAAATATCTAAAGTAAGTTTGTACTCATTAGCTATATTTGCAATCACCCTAGGGTCATTAAGGTATAAAGAACACTTTCGTAAAAATGAATCCTCAATATCACTATCATTTAAGCATTGTTTAAAATAAATAAACGAGAGGTTCAAATCAATAATAGGATAGATTGGAATAATTAAATCAAAAAACTTAGCTCTATCTTCAGCTGATGTAAATAAATCATCTTTCAAAAAGTATATAAACTTAACCGTCTTACGATCTTCTTCGTTGTCATTTACAGAAACGATTTGATTGATAAGATTATTGATTCCTCTTAGCTTTTCAAATATCGAAATATCATTAAAACGATCTAAATCTTCAAATGCTAAAGCTCTAACTTTTGCACTACGTAAAAGGTAAATAATTTCTCTGATATCTCTATCTAGTACAGTATCGTCACTTAACTCATCTCCACTTTTAAAACTAGCTTCATTACTTTGAATATTTAACTTTAACTCAGAGAGCTCAAATTTTAAATAAAGCAACCTACTCACACAAAAGAAAGCTCCTATTACAAGAGATACCACCTTGACTATAATAGCAATATTCGTTATAACCTCTGGAGAGTAAAAGGCAAAACTAATATTAGATACCACTGAAAGAGCTAAAAATATATCCCAATAGGTAGCTAAAAATATAGCCAAAAGTATAGCTATATAAGCAACTGAGTATTTGATAGATTTGTTATTCTTCGTATACCAAAGACTATATACAAAAAGAGAACTGTTTACTAAGAATAAAAAAATCGCTATAAAAGCATAGATTTGATTTACAGGATCAAATAGAAATTGCAAACCTAAAAATAGTAGCAAATACATAGCTATCGAAGTACCAAACATAACATTGAAGAAGTTTACGTTCTCTTTATTCTTGTACTTACTATAGGGTATATCTTTAGGATCTATCTGCGCTACTATTTGATTATTATTTGTCTTTCAACTCTATTTATAGTCCTTAAATAAGACTCTGACCCATTGCCACCATTTCCCTCATTACCATAATGACGATTATCTTCGTCAAATAGAGCAAAGGAAATAGTTATTACCTTTCCTAACTCATTTTTATCCACTTCGTTTTTCTTCGCACTTTGTTTAGTTCCAGCTGATTTATTCTTTAAGTAACTTAGCCAAATGCTACTTTTACCAGAGCCATATGGACCTGTTACTGCAATATTTTTAATAGTTGGATCTCTGAAAGCTTCATCAAGCATGTGCGAGTAAGGTTCCATCTTTTCTGGTTCGATACTGTCTATCGGAGCTAGAGAATGATACTTAACTCGAGTAACCTCTTTCTCTGGCGCCATCTCTGCGTCACTACCTGTTGTAGCAGCCTTTTGATCTTCTGTATCAGATTTTTGCTTACTACCTTCTGGGTTATCTTGAGTTGTGCCATCTTTTTTTGTTTCTTGAGCAGAGGCATCTTTTTCTTCAGCACCCTCTTTAGCTGCAGTATCTTTTTCTGCGGTCCCCTCTTGTGTCTTTGCTCCCTTTTCTTCTGTTCCTTCTTGATCTTTAGCTTCTTTTTCTTCAGAATGTTCTTGAGTACTAGCTCCTTTTTCTTCCGTTCCTTCTTGAGTACTAGCTCCTTTTACTTCAGGCACCTCTTGAGTTGTAACTTCTTTTTCTACAGCTCCATCTTGAACATCAGCTTCTTTTTCTACCCCCTCATTTTGAGCTGTAGTACTTTTTTCTTCCGTAACCTTATCTTGAGCAGAATTATCTTTATGATCTTCTGCCTGCTTATTTATTTCATCTTTTGCAGAAGTCTCATCTGCGACCGATTCATTATTAGGTCTATCTGTTTTCATACATATTTACTCTTAGCTCATATCTCTAGTTACATGACATTGGAGAATATAAAAATCTTTTTTCTTACTAGAGATCATAAAAATATCGAATTTAATTAAACTTTATAAGTTTACTATTTATAAGTAAAAAAGTGTAAGAAAATTACAGCTTATGTAACCTCCTCACACTTTTAAAATTAATTGCAAAATAGCTTAAGTTTGAATTGTTTTGCGTTCACAATTGTACGCTTTAGTTTTTCAGTACTGACTAGAATAGCGTAAAACCAATAAATGCAATTGCAAAACCAACGAGACCGATTAGTGTCTCTAACACTGTCCAAGTTTTTAACGTGGTTTTAGTGTCCATTTCTAGTAAGCGACTCATTAACCAGAAGCCAGAGTCATTTACATGTGATAACACCGTTGCTCCTGAAGCGATAGCAATCACGATAAAGCAAAGGTCTAGCTCGGTTAATCCTGTAGTTGCTTGCACCATTGGCGCCACTAAAGCAGCTGCTGTAGTTAAAGATACAGTTGCAGAACCCTGCGCTACTCGGATTACAGTAGCAATAATAAACGCTGCCAAGATAATTGGCATACCTGTATGCGCAAAGAGATTGGATAACTCTTGACCTATACCTGAAGCACGTAAAACGCCCCCGAACATGCCACCAGCACCTGTAACAACTACTACCGAACAAATAGGTCCTAGAGCTTTTTCACAAATAGCTTCGAGTTCTTTTAAGCTACGATTTTGACGTAGAAGTGCTAAGGCAAAGAGTAACGTTATTAGTAGGGCTACTGGTGTTTTCCCAATAAAACGTAGGGTTTGCACAAAAGTATTATCTTCGATAACTTTTGCCACTAGTAACGTATGGCAAAGGGTATCTAACATAATTAATAAAATCGGGAGTACCAGAATAAAGATCACTTTACCAAAAGACGGCGGAGTGCCTCCAGTATGTTCTTTACCAATCACCACATTCATAAATGCCTGCGGTAGTGGAACAAATACTCTTTTACCAATCCATAAACTATACAGGTATGAAGCAATGAACCACGTTGGAATTGCACAGAGAATACCTACTAACACCAGTAAACCTATATTAGCGCCAAGTAAATCAGCAGAAACTACAGGACCAGGATGCGGAGGTAAAAATGCGTGCATTACCGCAAATGCCCCTACCGACGGGAATACATAGTAAAGAATTGATCCACCTAAACGACGCGCTAGACTAAAGATAATTGGTAACATTACCACTACCCCAGCGTCAAAAAAGATTGGAAAACCAAAGAGTAATGACGCCACACCTATTGCAAAGCCTGCTCTCTTTTCTCCAAAAGTATCAACCAGCGTGTCAGATAATACTCTTGCGCCCCCTGACACTTCAAGCAGACGACCAATCATTGCTCCTAAACCAACTAGCAAGGTTACCGAAGCTAAGGTTGAACCAAACCCACTTAATAAAGTTGGAACTATTTTGTCAACCGCAATCCCTGCAGATAAAGCTGTAAGTAAACTTACAATCGTTAAAGCAACAAAGGGATGAAGTTTTAAGCCAATGATTAGTACAAGGAGAACTATAATGGCGACAATCATAATGGTAATGAGCATATACTGACCTTCTTATGTACTTTACAAAATTAAGGAAAAAACTATGAGTGTCTGTCTAGGATCATAAATAGATAACTAATTGCTCCTAAAGACCTTTCTATTTTGAAATAAAAGTTCGCACAATGTAAATAAAAATTTCAAAACTATGATCTAGATCACAGAACTGAAAACTATTTGCAAAAAACTAAACATTTTTTTCAAAAATGATCTTAAAGCAAAATATAATAGACAACGTCTAAACTAAATTTAAATATTTCGCAGTTTAGGTAAAAATAATTTTCTCAAGCAAACTTTTTTCTCAGGCAATATTATCCTTATGAAACAAACTCAGGTTGTTATCTTAATGGGAGTTTCTAGTACGGGTAAAAGTTCAGTTGGTAAAGCTGTCGCAGATATGCTAGAAATGAAATTTATTGATGGTGATGATCTGCACCCTCGTGCCAATATTTTAAAAATGGCATCAGGCAAACCACTAGATGACCAAGATAGATTACCTTGGTTGGAAAGAATTAATGATGCAGCTTTTGCCTTACGTAGTAAGCATGAAAGTGGCATTATTATTTGTTCAGCCTTAAAACGTAAATATCGTGATCTCATTCGTCAAGGTAATTCAGGGATTATCTTCTTGCACCTCCATGCAAATTATGATGTAATCCTCCAACGCCTCTTAGCGAGAAAAGGTCACTTTATGAAAGCTAACATGTTGCAAAGTCAGTACGAAACTCTAGAAGAACCTCAAGCTGACGAAACTGATGTTTACGCTGTAAATGTTGACGCAAGCTTCGAAGAAGTTTGCCAACAAGCCAAAGCTGTACTTGAGCAAATCTTGCAAGCAAATGCTCATAACGTACAGTAATATGCAGTGACTACAGTAACGTAAATTAACATATAGTAACGTAAAGTAAGTTACTGGAGCTTAAAATACAGTTAGTAAACATGGTAAAGGTTTATTTAAACTGCAATGCATGCAAATAAAAGCGTACAAGCTCGTAGCGTGCAAACTAGATGTTTGGAATCGAAGAATGCAAAAGCATACAAACTTAAAGCATTCACCCCCAAATACCTAAACAAAAAGTACCTAAACAAAATATGTCAGCTTATTAAATTTACACTATTTTGTTCTATTTTCACGCAAGTTAAACTTGTTCTTATCAAGTGATTATAAAAAGTTTTACTTTTACCTACCTCCAGTTAAATCAATATGTTATAATAATTTTATTCTATAGTGAATTAATATTTATTTTTCGTTGAAAAATAATATTCAACCTAGTTGATTCACTAAAGAAATATTTGCATAACTAGCTATATTTACTAGATTAAATCTAGAAAAAAGGCAATTTCTCCATTCTTCTCAAGCAAAGACTGAGATCTTCTTTGAGAAAAATATCTTTTTTATTATTAATTTTTTGTTCACAAATCGAGAACAATATTTTTAATTTAATTCTGTCACTTATAACAAGTTCTTAACAATATCCTCATGACTCTACCGGATATCTTAGTAGATCTGCCGTTAAGTAGAATATCTATTAAAAAAATTGGTAACCATAGATATGTTTACTATAAACATGAAACCTACCGTAATGAAAGAAACGTAGCCACTTTTAAAGGGATACTAATCGGTAGATTTGACGAGGAAACGGGCAGACTATTTCCGAACAAAAACTATTACGAATTTATTGAAAAACCTGGACTTGTCGATTACTTAGCGTTACCAAGAGGTCCATCGCAAAGAAAAGACAATGTCGTAAATTTAAAAGTTAAAGAGTACTTAAAAGAATTTGCTCTTCGACCTAAGCCTGAAGGCGAATCTCCAAGAATACCTACCAAGTTACCAATTTATAGAAGATCCCCTAAAAAAGATAAAGATGCTGCTAAAGATGCTACTAAGGCAACTAAAGCAACTTCAAAAGGATCTAATAGCACTACTTCTAAAGCCTCTAGCAAAAGCAAAGCTAGCTCTAAAAAAGCTGACTTAGCAAAAACTAAAGCTAGCAAAACAACTAAAAAAGCTAGCCCAAGTAAAGCACAGGCAAAAAGTAAAGCAAAATCTTCTAAAAAGGTACTTGCAAGTAATTCTACTGCACCAACTACTAATACAGCAACTGCTAAAAAGTCTAGCACCGTTAAAAGTAGTAAAACTACAGTAAACGCTAATAACGTAAACAATACTGTAGCTCCAACTGCAAATAACAGTCAAACTTCTCCAACAGCAAATGCTCAAGTATTAATTGGTACAAGAAAAGATAATCGCAAACCTAACAAGTTCAACAAAGGCTTTAAATTTAAAAAATCAAATAAATTCAGAAAAAGCAAAAGTCGAACTTTTGAAAAAAGAACAGAGCCAAGCTAAAAATTAGCTTGGCTCTATTCTTTTTGTTAATAAAATTGTTAAAGCAACTTATGAGAAACTCATGAACAACTCATGAGTTACTTAGAGCAACTTACGCAGGCTTACGCGCTAACATAGTTGCAAATTGTAATTTAATACGGTTACCAAAGACATCTGTTTTGTGGAGATGACCTGGGTTTTCGTTATACTCAATAAATTCCCAACCTTGGTAATAATCTTTGAGTTCGTTAGGAGCAAAGGTAAATGGGAAAGGCATAGGGCAAGGATACTCATAGGTATTCATGGCAGCCACGATTAAGTTATAGCCACCTGGTTTGGTATGCTCTTGCATATTAGCAATAATTGCAGGGATAGCTTCACGCTCACAGAACATTAGCACAACTGTTGAGAGAATAAAGTCATAGTCATCTGTTAAACTTGCCGTATTGATGTCATACTGACGAGCTTTAACATCTAAACCGTCTTTATCACGTAAACTATCAAGGAAGTTCACTCCCTCAAGATTACGATCAACTCCCTCAACACTAAAACCAAGTTTTGCTAAGTAAATTGAGTTACGTCCATGTCCACAACCTAGATCTAAAACTTTACCAAGTTTTACATACTCTAGGGCTTTAACTACTTCAGAGTGCGCTGGGTTTAAGTTATATTTTTTTGCAGGATAGAATTCAGGTTTACACTGAAATTCTAATTGACACTCTAAATCCGAAGTTACAGCTTCAACCTTATGCCAAGCTTGTGGTTCGATTAAGTAATCTTGTCCCGCTTCTAAGTCCTTCGTACTTAAAATATTACCCTCTTCATCTAAATGATAAAAACGTAAAGTTCCTTGCAATACCGAAAGATGACCATAGGTATTTTCCTTGGTATTATGTTTCTCTTGGAACATTTGTGGTAATGTTTGCGCAGTCCAAACTGGCATAGTTTTGTAAGTTAGTAAATTAGACATAGTAAGTTAACCCCAATGAGTAAGTAGTGCTAGTTAGCTTAGCTAACTAGTACCTAAGAAAAGATTCAGAGCAAATTATTGCTTTTACTTGCATAAGCGTTAGTTTTGCTTAAATAAGTATTTGGTCTTGCTGAATAAGGATTAGTTTTGCTTGTTGCCCTATTTGCCTCTAAACTTTGCTTGAGATTTTTATTACTTAGTTGCCTTTGAGTTTTTGTTTTTGCGGGTATGCTTTACTTCTGTCTCATGCTCTTGTGCTTGAGCTTGTAAAGCTTCTTCGAGTTCTTGGCGTTGCGCTAATTGCTCATTTTGCACAGCAAAGTACATAAACTTCATTAAGGCACTGGCAATGATAAAGTAAGCAAAGCCCGCTAGAACTCCAGCATAACCATACAGAGAGACTGTATAGCGCGCTGTTGGTGCATTCCCTAAAAGAGATAGTTGCATCTCTTGCTGGATTGAGAGCGCTAAACCTAAAGTTAAGCCACTCGCAACTAAGCCAACAAGGTAGTAAGCTAATCTCTGTTTGGTATTTAGTTGTTGCTCATTATAAAGCGGAGCTAAATAGAAGGCTGACCAAGCTAAACTAATTACACTGATTAAAGCATAGCTATAGGAAAAATAGCTCTTTAAATCACCTTGAAGCGTAAACACCTCTAAACTTCCTTGGGTGAGCATAAAGATTAACCAACCTGAAAGTGCAAGCACTAAAAGGTTAATTACCACAAAGAAAAAGCGAGGCTTTAACGTATGGCGACGAAAATAAAGCGAAGTTAAAGCAATGCCAAAAGGAATAAAACCCGTCATAAAGCCCAGTAACACTATAGGCCAAAGACTAGTATAATCTGCATTTTGCAAAGAAAGAGAAAATAGGTGCCAACTTTGGTTTGTAAAAGCGTGTAAGCTTTGTGACCAAAATCCTAGACCTAAAACGCCAGCAAGCAAAGTTAAGCCGGCAAATAGAAAAAATGGTTTGTTTGTTGTTTGCATAATATTGTTGTTTTTTAGTATAGCAAAAGAAGAAAATATCTTTCTTTTTACCCTGCAAGTCTGACTTATCCCCACTTAGGTATCACCGAAAAATCCGTTAATTAGCAAGTAAGAATTGTTACAACTTTTATAAGGGTATTTTTATTTTTTTCTTGTTTCTAAAAGTTGCTTAATACGCTCTTCAAGTTTACTACGATTGGTAGCTTTCCCTGATTTTACTTTAAAACGCCCTGCGTTAATTTTTATATTTGTAAAATCTGCACTATTAGGACGATGATCAGCTAGTTGGGCAAGGTTTGCAGAGGTATTAGCTAAGCCTTTTTGGGTACGCTTGTCAAAAATTTGTAGTTGATCTTGTTGTTTTTGCACAAGACGACGCGCGTTTAAGGTATGCGCATGGGAAATAGCCAGCGCAAGGGCATCAGAGGCGTCCAACTTAGGTTTTTCAGTCAGATTTAATAAACGGCAAACCATGTTGTTCACTTGCTCTTTTTTAGCGTTACCTATCCCGGTGACAAACTTTTTAGCTTGACGCGCAGAGAGCTCAAAGATTTCAGCTTTACCTAAAGAGCCAGCTAAAATAGCTATGCCTCTTGCCATCCCAAGTTTAATCGCGGCTTGTGGGTTTTCGGCAATAAACACTTGTTCAACTACCATATGCTGGGGTTGATAAGTGGCAATTATCTCTTGTAATTGCAAATAAATTAAGGGTAAACGACTATTAATTTCACTTCCTTTTACACTAATCACTCCCGAAGTAATATACTCCAAGCGCGAACCTTTTTTAGCGATAATGCCATACCCGGTATGTCTAGAACCTGGGTCAAGCCCTAAAATAATAGTCATAACAGATAATCTCTATTAGCAAAAAGAAGACGCATAAAGCGTCTTCTTTAAATGCGTTTACAAAACTATTTTTATTCTAAAGAAGCAGCTACTTCATCAGAGATTTCACCATTGTGGAATACTTCTTGCACATCGTCAAGATCTTCTAATGAATCAATTAGCTTCATGAAAGTAGTTGCAGCTTCAACATCTAAATCAACTTTATTAGCTGGGATTTGCGCGATCTCTGCATTAGCAGGTTTTAATCCTGCAGCTTCTAAAGCATCACGTACTTCGTTGAAGTTTTCCCATGGACAGTAAACGTCTACGTTACCATCACCGTAATCTAGGATATCTTCACAACCAGCTTCTAACGCTGCTTCCATTACATCTTCTTCAGAAGAGTTTTCAAAAGTAAATACGCCACGTTTAGTAAATAAATAAGAAACTGAACCATCAGTACCTAAGTTACCACCTAAACGCGTGAAAGCGTGACGTACTTCAGATACAGTACGATTACGGTTATCAGTTAAACACTCAACCATGATCGCTGTACCGCCTGGACCGTAACCTTCATAGATAATTGTATCCATGTTAGTACCTTCACCGCCACCAGTACCACGTTCAACCGCACGGTTGATAGTATCACGTGTCATGTTGTTTGATAAAGCTTTATCTACTGCTGTACGTAAACGAGGATTCGAACCTACATCGCCACCACCTAATTTAGCAGCAACGGTAATTTCACGAATTAATTTGGTAAAGATTTTTCCACGTTTAGCATCTTGGGCTGCTTTTTTATGCTTAATATTTGCCCACTTACTATGACCTGCCATAAAAAGACCTTTTATTGTTTGTTTGTGTGTAAATAAAAATTTGAAACTGTAAGCTTACTTAGTGGGCATTGCCCACTAAGTAAGTCTAGTAACAAGACTAGTTAAATTAGTATGACTAGTTAAATTTAAATTAGTATGACTAGTTAAATTAGTACGACTAGTTAAATTAGTACGACTAGTTAAAGTTATCGCGTAGCTGTTTTACGAGATTATTTCTCACGATGAACTTTGTACTCTGGTACTACATCAATTGCTACTTCAGCTAAAGATTTATCAGCAATATATGAAGGAGCATTTGTCATTAAACATGTAGCAGAGTTAGTTTTCGGGAATGCAACCACGTCACGAATGTTTTCTGTACCAGAAAGTAACATTGCAATACGGTCAAAACCAAAAGCACAACCAGCGTGTGGTGGCGCACCGTATTTAAATGCGTCTAGTAAGAAACCAAATTTGTCTTCTTGTTCTTCCTTATCAATGCCAATTAAATCAAAGATTTTTGATTGTAGTTTTTGGTCATAGATACGTACTGAACCAGATGAACATTCGTAACCGTTGATTACCATATCACATGCGTCTGCACGGATATCTAACACCGGAGTGTTCTCTAAGTATTCTACAGTACCAACAATTGGTGAAGTAAATGGGTGGTGCGCTGCAATTAACGCGCCTGATTCTTCATCAATTTCGTACATAGGGAAGTTAACTACCCATAGAGGCGCAAATGCGTTTAAGTCTACTAAACCTAAATCACGACCTAAACGAATACGTAAGCCACCAGCTGCTTTAGTTGCTACGTCTTTAGTGTCAGCCATAACAAACACTTGGTCGTTATTTGCTAACTCAAGTACTTGGTGTAAACTTGCGTAAATTTCTGGAGTAATAAATTTAGCAATTGAACCTTTTACTTGTGCTTGTTCATGATCAACCACGCTAAAGTGTGCTAGACCACCAAGACCTAATGAGTTTACATATTTAGTATACTCATCAATTTTCTTACGACTAAATTGTTCAGCAGCCCCTGGAACTTTAATTGCAATTACGCGCGATTTTGGATCATTAGCAGCTTTAGCTAAGAATTCTAAACCAACATTTGTAAATGCTGTGTTTACATCTTTTAATAAAAGAGGGTTACGTAAATCTGGTTTATCTGAACCGTAATCACGCATAGCTTCATCGTAGCTCATACGTGGGAATTTTGCTGGTAGATCGTAATCTAACACTTCTTTCCATAAATTACGGATTAGATTTTCTCCGATTTCACGTACTTCTTCACCACTTAAGAAAGTAGTTTCTAAGTCAATTTGCGTAAACTCTGGTTGACGATCCGCACGTAAATCTTCATCACGGAAACATTTAACAATTTGGAAATAACGGTCAAAACCAGACACCATTAATAATTGTTTAAATAATTGTGGTGATTGTGGTAAAGCGTAGAACTTACCTTTATTCACACGTGAAGGTACTAAGTAGTCTCTTGCACCCTCTGGAGTAGCTTTAGCTAATACTGGAGTTTCAACTTCAATAAAGCCATTTTTATCTAAGAAAGAACGTACTACTTGATAAGCCTTGTGACGAATAAAGAAACGTTTTTGCATTTCCGGACGACGTAAGTCTAAGTAACGGTATTTTAAACGTAACTCTTCAGGAACTTCAGTGTTATAGTCCACAGGTAAAACATCAGCTTTTGAATAAACGTGTACGTTTACAGCTTCGATTTCAATTTCACCTGTTTTCATTTTTGGGTTTACTTGATCTTCAGGACGAGCAAGTACAACACCCTCTACACGAATACAAGATTCTGGACGTAGGTTTGAAACTTCTTCAAAGAATTCTGCTTCAGGTTTAATAAATACCTGTACTACCCCTTCACGGTCACGTAAGTTTAAAAAGCATAGACCACCGAAGTTACGGTTACGATCTACCCAACCATTTAAAGTTACCGTTTGTCCTACATGTTCTTTAGTAACTGCACCACAATATAAACGCATTTTTATGTTACCTTTTAAATAAAAGTTGTTAAAAAAATTATTAATCCTTTACTAGCTAAATCGGCTGTAAAAATATCGGCATTATTATATCATAAGTCTGACTTTTTCTCAGAGGGTGGTATAATAGAAGAATTTGCAATAACCAAGCTTATTTCCCTGTTTTCAAGCTAATTTACTTATGACAAAAGATAATATTTATGCTGATCAAGATATCCCTGGAGATTTTCAGTTTAATGATGTAGTTGCTGAAGTCTTTCCGGACATGATCCAAAGATCAGTACCTATCTATCAAGCTATTCTTGATAATATTCAGCTACTTGGGCATAGATATATCCAAGAGCAAAGTAATGTTTATGATTTAGGTTGTTCTCTCGGAGCTATGACTTTTGCTTTACGTCAAAGCCTCCCGTTAAAACCAGAACGCCTCGGAGCAGTTCCGCAAAAAGTTAACTTCTACGCTGTCGATAACAGTGCGCCAATGATCCAACGTGCTCAGTTAAAACTAGCTGGTTACCAAAGTAATTACCCTACTACTTTTGTACTTGATAACATTGAGAATGTTCAAATTACCAACGCAAGTATGGTAATTATGAACTTTGTGCTACAGTTTTTTAAACCTCAAGATAGATATGCGCAACTCGAACGCATCTACGCAGGTTTAAACCCAGGTGGCGTTTTAGTGTTATCGGAAAAATTCACGAATCCAAATGCTTATGCTGAAGAGCAAATTAAGCAACTGCACTGGGACTTCAAAGCAAAAAACGGTTACTCCCAACTCGAGATTGAGCGTAAACGTAACGCTATTGAAAATGTAATGATTTTAGATAGCTTACCTGAACATTTAGCCCGTTTAGAGCAAATCGGTTTTGAAGTAGTTATTTGGCAACTAGGATTTAACTTCTGCTCTATCCTTGCTTTTAAACCTCAAAAGTAAAACTGCATGTAAGTAAAACTTCACCTAAGTAAAACTGCACCTAAGTAAAACTGCACCTAACTAAAAACAGACACGAAAATAAAAACTGACCCACTTTGTGCAAGATTTCAGTTTTGTGAAAATTCTTTTCACCTAGAAAATGGTCAACTTTACGAGCAAAATACTACTAGCGAGAAAAAACAAAAGTCTCGAAGTTTGTTAGCTTCACCACTCTTTTTGATAAGTTTTACCTATTATTTAACTCTAAATATTTTTACAAAATTTTAGTTGGTAAATAATTTTTTCTCTTGATTTTTAAAAATCTGCAGGAGTATAATCTGGTTTCGAATCTACTCGGTTAGATTCTTAATCTATAAAAACAACTATCAAATTGAGACATTATTGTGAATTTATTTCAAACTACACATGCAAACCAACGTCGCGTGTTCTTAATGATCATTATCGCGATCGTTGCAGGTATCCTTTCTGCTTTTGTTAAAGATGGTTGGGAATCAACTTTCCCTCCTCGTGCTGTTAACGACGTTCCACCTCCTGTACTTTTCTTAGAAGTATTTGGCGTTAACGTAGCAGAAAAAACTTATACAATTTTAGGTGTTACAGGTAACTGGGCGGCAACTTTAACTCACTTAGTATTCTCTATTGTGATGGCGCTTATTTACTGTGTACTAGCTGAGTTCTTACCTAAAGTAAGAATGTTAAAAGGTGCGGTATATGGTTATATCGCTGCATTTAGTGCGCACTATGTAGTGTTACCTATGTTAGGTATTCCTCGTGAATTCTCAATCCCAGGTTTCTTATCAGAAATCGGTGGTACTTTCTTATGGATCTGGGCTATTGAAGTATTCCGTGCTTACATGCGTGAAGGTGCAACTGGCTACAAAAACGCAGAAGATATGCCTTTATAATTAGCCAAGCTAATTTAAAAGCAAAAAGATTTTTTTAGGACACGTTTAACAACGTGTCCTATTCTTTTTTTCCTGAAACGACATATAGCTTTTGTCCTGAAATGACATATAGCTTTCTCCTTAATTCCCTTAGGTAATTCCTTCAGGTAATTCCCTAAGGTGAGTTTAAGGGAATTATACCCACCAAAAAACTACTTTCTAGCTTTCAACCTTACTTTTTCTTTAGATAAGTTTCATTAGCCCAAAGAATGCAAAATAATAACCTCTACAAAGTAGTAGCTAATTATGAAAAAGTTGCTTTATATTTTTAAAATGCTACAATATCCACACTTTACTCTAATTAAAATTACTCTCCTTAAGAGTAACTTTTTCAAAGCAAATTAGATTTACTGCAAACAGCAAGTAAAAGAAGCAGGCAAAGATCTAAAGGTACAAATCTAACTGTTATCTTTTAATTACTATTTAAATTAAAACTATCTTTAATTAATCAACTCGAAGTTTCTTTATGTCAACCTCAAACAATATAGAAGCGGCTTCTACATTTAAAGGTGTTGACTACACAAGTCCACATCAACAAAGCTTACAAAGCCGTATAAAAAGTAAATTAATCTTACTCCTAATTCTAGGGATTATCTCGGTTTCGGCACCTGTAAGTAATGATGCCTTAATTCCAGCTATTTTAAACCTACAAGACTTTTTTAAGGTAAGTCTTGAGCAAATCCAAGCGATTATTCCTTACTTTGTTATCGGTCTAGGAATTGGACAAATTCTCTGGGGACCAGTTATTGATCGCTTTGGACGCAAAAGCGTAATGGTTGGTCTCATTGTTGCAGCTATTGTTAGTAACTTTATCATTACTTATGTTACTGACTACCATAGTTTTTTAGTAATGCGTGTGATCCAAGGTATTATCTATGTCGGTCTCGGCGTAATTCCGTCAGTGGTATTAAAAGACATTTACTCACCACGTGAGTTTATTGTTTACAATGCCTACCTCTCGACTATTTTTATGTTCGGTCCAGCTTTAGCTCCATTAATTGGGAGCGTTATGATGACCGTGATGCCATGGCAAGGGATTTACCACTCTTTATCAGTTTTACTTTTTGTTATTCTCTTAGCTTTCTTAAAGAGTATTCCAGAAACTATTGATCCTGAGAAAAAACAACCTTTACATACTTGGCGTATTCTACGTAACTATGGCAGTATCTTACGTACTCCGCCATCAGTAGCGCTAATTATTAGTATTACCGCACTAGAAATTGCAGGGATTGCTATTCCAACCTTACTTCCAGCAACTTTAATTGTTGATTTTGGCGTAACGCCAACGCAAAGTTCAATGTTACTTGGGGTAAGTATCCTTGCAATTATTTCAGGGATGCTAACTAACCAATACTTTGTAAATCGTGGGGCACGTATCAATAATGTATGGCGTGTTTTCTCAAGTTTACTCTTAGCTAGTATTGTCTTTAACATTAGTTTATTCTTTATCCCGCACCATATTAGTTTAATCATCCTTGGTATTGCTTTAAATGGTTTCTTTATTGGCGCCTTAAACGGGACTATGTACTCAGTTTACTTAATGCGTTATGAGAATATCACTGGTACAGCCTTATCGTTATTACTGGCGTTAATGCTAATTCTTTCTGGTTTTATTCTCGCTCCAATTACCCATTTACCACGTTACCATGGTTTAACTTTAATTTCGGTAATGGGAGCTTCAGCTTTAACCGTTGGTTTAATTAACCTCATTTACC
Organism: Psittacicella hinzii; assembly: GCF_003585885.1. Taxonomy (GTDB): domain Bacteria; phylum Pseudomonadota; class Gammaproteobacteria; order Enterobacterales; family Psittacicellaceae; genus Psittacicella. Next base: position 36,377 of record NZ_NRHC01000073.1, read on the forward strand.
AAAAAGTATGGGGCATTGCTGAAGACACTCCTCTAACTGGGCACTAAGTAGCACTAAGTTAAATTAGTTGCTAAATTAGTTGCTTTAGTTAAATTAGTTAACGAACTAACTACAACTAAATAGAATTTTACATATGAAAAGAGCTAGGCATTTGCCTAGCTCTTTTCTTTACCGATAAATTTACATTTTACCTATTAAACTTTACTGATAAACTTCAATGTTAACGATAAAGTTAAACTTTGCGTTTACTTACGCTTGCGCTTTAAAGTAACCGACACCGTCATTAGATTTACTGCCACAACCACCTACTTGCTGTCCAGCAAAATAAGCTGGGTGCTCATGCTCTGCAGTTTGTTCGCTTGACAGTTCACCATTAGCATGAGCTTGTAAGAGTTCTTCTTCCTGCTGTTGCAGAATAGTTTCGAAATCTAACTCAGAACCCTCTGGTTTCATATCTAACTTGTGTAATAGCTGTGCGTCAAAGTTATTATCAGGGTTTGAAGTAGTTAATAGTTTTTCGCCGTAGAAAATACTATTAGCTCCAGCCATAAAGCACATTGCCTGCATAGCTTCAGGCATTTGTTGACGACCTGCTGAAAGACGTACATGTGAAGTTGGCATTAATATACGCGCAATGGCAATAGTACGCACAAACTCTGTCCAATCTAACTCTTCCGCTTCAAATAGAGGCGTACCCTCTACTTTTACTAGTTGGTTAATTGGTACAGACTCTGGTTGTGGATCAAGGTTAGCTAGGCTTGCTAATAAACCAGCACGTTCTTTACGACTTTCATTTAAACCTATAATCCCGCCACAACATACTTTTAAACCTGCGTTACGAACTTTACCTAAAGTATTGATACGATCATCAAACTTACGCGTGGTAATAATTTTCTCATAATGCTCTGGAGAGGTATCAAGGTTGTGGTTATAGTAGTCTAAGCCAGCATCTTTTAATTGCTCTGCTTGTCCTTCTTCAAGAACACCAAAGGTTCCGCATACTTCCATACCTAAAGCTTTTACTTCTGCAATCGCTTCGCGAAGCATTTTCATATGCTTTTCTTTAGGACCACGCCATGCTGCTCCCATACAAAAACGGGTAGCACCTTTAGCTTTGGCAATTTTAGCTTTGCTAATAATCTCTTCTTTGGCTAGAAGTTCTTCGTTTTCTACCCCGGTGTTGTAACGAGCAGATTGTGGACAATAAGTACAGTCTTCTGGACAGCCACCGGTTTTAATTGAAAGAAGAGTTGAAAGTTGGACTTCACGCGGATCGAAGTTTTCACGATGGATACGCGCTGCTTCATAAACTAATTCAAGAAATGGCGTCTCGAATAATTTCTCTACCTCACAAACTGTCCAATAGTCAGTTTGCTTGTGTGGTGTTAAGGTAGTTAATCTGAGTTTTTGCATAATAGTAAAAAATAGTTTAGCTTAAGGCAAGGTTAGCGATAGAAATCACTTCTAAGCTGTCTTACCTCAAATAAAAAAGAATTCGGTTTCTAAATATTCGTTTGTAAATATTCAGTTTCTAAACTAGAATTATATCACATATTCGCAAAATTAAAATTTTCTTAGAAAAAGTTTAAATCTCTTTTTCTCTACACTAAATCCACGAAAATCCGCCACTTAAATAAAATTATACCTCTAAATCATAAGAGCAAATAAATTTTATATTTATCTAAAATATATCTTATTAACACAAAATAAGAGGCTAACCTAGGTTTTACCTAGACTAGCCTCTTATTTAGGTATAGGTTAAGCACAAATATTTGTAACTTTAATTGCTAACCCACCAGTAGAAGTCTCGCGATACTTCGCGTGCATGTCTTTACCTGTTTCATACATAGCTTCAATTACTTTATCAAGAGAAACACTTGGATCATTTACACGACGTAACGCCATACGTGCCGAGTTTACTGCTTTAGTTGAAGCAATTGCATTACGCTCAATACAAGGAACTTGTACTTGTCCAGCTACTGGATCGCAAGTTAAACCAAGATTGTGCTCCATCGCAATTTCAGCGGCAATAAATACTTGTTTTGGTGAGCCACCCATAATTTCTGCAAAGCCAGCAGCAGCCATAGAACAAGCTACCCCTACTTCACCTTGACAACCCACTTCAGCTCCAGAAATCGAAGCGTTCATTTTGTACAATGAACCTACTAAAGAACACACAAGCAAGTAACGCTCAACAATATCCGGAGTTAAATGCCCGTAAAACTTACCATAGTAAGCTAAGACAGCAGGCACTATGCCACAAGCTCCATTGGTTGGTGCTGTAACTACACGACCACCGGCAGCATTTTCTTCATTAACCGCAAAGGCATAGAGGTTTAACCAATCCATAGCATAGAGGGGATCTGAATGCTCTTTAAGGATATCTGCTTCTAGGAGTTTACGTAAACCTGGAGCACGACGACGTACTTTTAACGGACCAGGAAGTAAACCTTCAGTTAACATCCCGCGTTGCATACATTCTTGCATGGTTTGCCAAATACGTTCACAGTAAGCTTTTAGCTCTTCTTCACTTCTTAAAGCTAACTCGTTTTTACGAGTTAGGTAAGATAGAGAGTAACCTGTGCTTTCTGTATGTTTTAACAAGTCTTCAGCTGATTTATAGCTATAAGGAACTTGAACAGGGTTCTCTTCTTCTTTCCCAAAATCAGCGTCACTTACCACAAAACCGCCACCTATTGAGTAATAGGTTTCTTGCAGAAGAACCGCTCCTTTGCTGTAAGCAGTTACCGTTAAACCATTTTCATGTTTTTCCAAAAACTCTTTACGAAAATGTAAATCTGTTTGGTAACAAAAGTCGATTTCTTTTGCACCTAAAGCTAAACTTAGTTTTTTGCTAGATTTAACTAGGTTCATATACTCAGTAATACGTTCCACTTCAACGTTTTCTGGTAAATAACCCATTAAACCCATAATTACCGCGACATCAGTTAAGTGTCCAATTCCGGTTAGCGATAGTGATCCATAGATATCTATTTCTATTTTATCTACTTGCTCAAGCTTATCTTGCTTAATTAGATTTTGCACAAACTTGTAGGTTGCGACCATAGGTCCTACTGTATGTGAGGATGAAGGACCTACCCCTACTTTAAACATATCAAAGATACTTATCATATTCACTCTATTATTTTGGCAATAATTTCTCCATATTATAACAAAGCGGTAAGTAATTATTTTCACAAACTTAGCTAACTTCGGCTATAATAGCCAGGAAAATCATATAATCAATAATAGAGAAAGAAACATGTCTGAACCAGTTATTCACTGTCCAAAATGTAACTCAGAATTTACTTACTTTGATGGCGTAACCCATATTTGCTCTATGTGTGCAACTGAGTTTGATCCAAACCAAGCTGCTGCTGAAAGTGCAGAAAAAGTATGGAAAGATGCTTTTGGTAATATCCTAGAAAATGGTGATACTGTTACTTTAGTTAAACCTTTAAAAGTTAAAGGTACTAACATCACTTTAAAACAAGGTACTAAAGTAAAAAACATCCGTTTAGTGGATGGTGACCACGATGTTGATTGTAAAATTGACGGTCAATCTTTTAGTTTAAAATCAGAATTCTTAAAGAAAGCTAACTAAGTTTCACTCGGTTAAACGAGATTAAGCTAGTTACTTCCCCGAAAAAGTCTAGAATAACATTCTAGACTTTTTTCTTGCAAAGACAATTTCGATATGATAAAATAAAATCCCACCCCAAAAAATGGGTGGCTGAATTTACGTTTCTTCTTTGAACTAAAGAGTTCATAGTTGATTCCTTGTTAATTTAAATTAAAATGTGTATGTATATATTAGGAGTAAGTATGACTTACTCCTTTTTTTCGTGCTAAAATAAGAGAAAAGAAAATAAACAAAAAATTATACAAAAAGCATTTTATTAACAAGAATTTTACAGAAAAGACTTGTTTACTAAACGACCTTAACAACCTCTATGGGTAACTCGTCTCAGCTTACAAGCTCTAGGGGTAATTCGTCTCAGATTACAAGCTCTACAAGTTTTTAAATCCTTAACTTCTTTCCTCATTTTTAAGAGAGGCAATATGACAGCACATTTATTAAATCAAGTTAATCTCGAGGAATTAACACCAGAATACAAAACTCTGGTTAAACAAGTAGCCTCAACTATTGAACCAGACAATAATCTCGTTAGTCTTTTAAGTAATGTTTCAGCATTACTTAACGAGCACTTAAAAGACATTAACTGGGTTGGTTTTTATCTATTACAACAAGAAGAACAAGTGTTATACCTTGGACCATTCCAAGGTAAAGCAGCTTGCACTCGTATCCCTTTAGGCAAAGGTGTTTGTGGTACAGTTGCTAAAGAAAATAAAACACAACGCGTAGCTGATGTTCATCAATTCCCAGGACACATTGCTTGTGACAGCGCTTCTAATTCAGAAATTGTTATTCCAATTAAAGTAGGTCGCGATGTTGTTGGTGTCCTTGATATTGATAGCCCAAGCCTAGATCGCTTTAGTGCTGAAGACCAAAAAGGTCTAGAAGCAGTAGTTAAAGTGTTAAATGCTCAACTAGCACGTCTTGATGCAGATAACTTTGCAGTTTACTACGATACGCCAAATAACCTTAGCTATAAAAGCTCTAAGTACTTAAGCTTTGGTGTAGGTATTGGTGTGATCTTAGGCTTAGTATTTGCTGGTCTGTTCTTGCTTTTCTAAAGTAAAGCATAAGCACAAGCAAAAAAACACAAGCGCATGCACAATAGCGCAAGCGCAAAACACAATTGCATAAAATGAAAATAGACCTCTAGGATTCACCTAGAGGTCTACTTTTATTCTATTCGTCTTTATTTACGTCTAAAGAACTTTCTAATTGATTTAGTTTGCTAACGTCGTTTTTTACAATAAGGCTTTTACCTGTTAGGTAAAACTGTCCACCAGCTGTGTAGTGAAGTGGACGTAAAGCATCAGAAGCACCTTCAAGCTCCCAATGTCCATCACGGAATACCTTATCGTCAGCCCATGCACCAATAATTTTTCCAAAAAACAGATCGTACTTGGCTAACATATCTGGTTCAGGAATTACTTCGCATAGAATCCATGCAGCTGAATTAGCTACATATGGCATGCCTAAGCCATTGCTAATCTCAACAAACTCGATTTTACTACGAGCGATTTTATCTTTTTCTACATGTTTTGTCATAGTCCCTAGAGCTAGAGCTTTTGAAGCTTGTTGTGCTGTAGGGATTTGTAAAACGAAATAGCCTGATTTTTCAACTAACTTTCGAGTATATGAACTCGAATCTAAAACTAAGGTTACTTTATCAAAGTCTAGTAAACTTGACCAAGCAGCACTCATAACATCTACATCACCCTCATGTTGGGCTGATACTAATGTTAAAGGACCATGGTTAAGTAAACGGTAAGCCTTTTCTAAAGGTACTGATTTTATTGTCATATTAATTATTAGCTATTTCCTATTCTTGTAATAATAGGTTTCATATTATACCACCCCTTGAGCTTTTTACAAAATCACCTATAAATCATCAAACTATAAGGTAAAAATGTAAAAAACATATAGGTAGTAAAGGTAAAAATGCTAAGTATTAGCTAACAGTTAAGTGACAGCTATAAACTGTCCAAAGTGCTATAAGTAGCTAATGCTACTTACAGCAACTTAACTGTTGCTTACTGCTACTTTAAGGGGATCAAGTAAACTACTTAATGCTACTTTTATATAGCAAAGCTCAAGCAGTTTCAAGTTATCCAGCCTTAAGTAAAAGTATGAGCTTTACATTTTTACCTCCCTCCTGTAAAAACAACACTCAAAGGGACAATGTTGTATTCTTATTTCGGAGGTAGCAAATGGTATAACAAAAAGGGGAATTTAATCAAAGATAAGGCTCGAGCCTACTTTTTTATAAACTTAGTCTAGATTCGCTACTTCGATTTTCTTACCTACAGTGTAGAATTTACCACCTGCAACATAGTGTAAAGGTGATTTTTCTGGAGGGCAGTTATCTAAATCCCAATAACCATTATCAAATACTTCTTCAGCAACCCAAGCTTGCTCTACACGAGCAATTAGCATGTTAGAGTGCTCATTTAAGTATTGGTCTGGAATTAAGCTACATAATAGCCAGGCAACTGCTCCTTGCATCATAGGTAAACCGCGTGCCTCTTCAACGGTAAAAAGCTCTAATCCAGATTCTGCTAATTTATTTGGATTATCAGCTAATGACTGTGTACCTAGACTAATAATTGTATCCAGTTGATCTGCTACTGGAATTTGTACCATGAAATGACCGCTTTTTTCTACTAAAACACGAGTGTAAGCACCACGGTTCATTACTAGAGAGATAGTTGCGGGATTGTAACCCATTGGACAAATCCATGCTAATGGCATAGCGTTTGTAATACCTTGATAGGTAGTTGAAACAATCACTAATGGACCGATGTTTAGTAGACGAGCAGCACGATCAGGATCTATAGAAAGAATAGCCATAAATTTTCCTAAAATATTTGAAATTTGAATTTAGCAAGCATTACTTCAATAAATTCAAAAGCTCAGAGAAATCCTTGTAACAAAGAAGTTGGATTTTTACTTAGCAGCAGTTTACAAATAGATAATTTTCTTGAGCAAGTCAACTTTTACAAAATCTAGAGTTGTAAGTTTTATTTTACTCTTTATTCCAAAAAATTACTTAAAATTAATAAAGTTAGATATGACTTTGATTAAACTAATTTCCTCTTTCCTACGAACTTTTTTCGAAGTTACCTTAAAAATTACTATTTTATAGTAACTTAGAGGTAGGATTAAAAATCATATCTAGCAAAAATAACTTAGTGGATTAGTTGATTTTTATCAAAAAAGAGCTTAATGGATTAGTTAATTTTTAGCAAAAAATAACTCTCCTCTTCCAATAAATTCTTTGCTTATTTTGCTTACTTTGTAGCTATATTTTTGTAGCTTGCTCTAGCTATATTTTTGTAGTTTTTTTACTACATTCTTGTAGCTTTTTGTAACTACATTCTTGTAGCTTGTTTAACCACATTCTTGTAGCTTTTTAACCACGTTCTTGTAGCTTTTGTAACTATATCTTTGTAACTACTTAATTTACCTTTAGCTACAGCTAAAGAAAATAGACTGCTAAGATATGTAATATCGAGATAAAAATCCATGAGAAAAATATTTTTACCACTTTCACGCTCTTGGGAAAATCTATTTGCACTTTAAGAGGTTAAATTTTTTCCTCTTGATCTGCTTCAAATTAGAAAAACTCCTGATTTCTTCTAGGTAAATTACCCAAGAAAAAAGCAAATACCTAACAGATCAAAAGCCAAATTATTTAAACCCTAGAGATAATGGTAAAATTTGGGAATGCTTTCTCATCGTACAATTATAGAGAATTTTTTCCTAAAAAACCTAACTTAAAATCAAAAAAGTTTAATTTTTATTTTCTTACCCTCTTAATTAAAATAATTCTTATCTAGTCCAAGCAAAAGCAAAACGATATTTATCAACTTTCTCGATTAAAAGTTTTACATTTAAAAAAATATGTAGTAAAATAATGGTATAGTTTTTATTCATTCTGTTATTCAAGCCTTAGGTTATATCCCTTGGGCTTTTTTTATGCCCGTTTTTCGGGCAAAAAAAAAGAGTGACATTGTTTCATGCCACTCCTAAGTTGAAAATGTTATTTGACAAAACCTTTGCAAAAAAGCTTACAGTCTCCCCTATAAAAAAACTTAACCTTTTTGTTGTCTTTCATGGATTTCTGATTTAGATTTACAGTTGATACATAGTTCAGCAGTTGGTCTTGCTTCAAGACGACGCATACCAATCTCATCACCACATTTATCACAGTAACCAAAATCAGGATCGTTTTCGATACGGGTTAATGTTTTATCTAGTTTTAGGATTAGACGACGTTCACGGTCACGGTTACGTAAAGTAATCGCGAAGTCTGATTCGTGATCTGCTTGGTCAACTTCATCTGCGTAGTTGCCATTTTCTTCACGCCAAGCTTCTTTTGTTTCGTCTAATTGTTTAAGTAAACTTTCTTTGGTTGCAAGAATAATATCTTTAATGTGTTTTAATTGACGACTATTCATGTAGTCTTCACCATCTTCAAACACATAAGGTTTTATATTTAAAGATTCTAATGATTTAGCTGTAGAAGCGTAAGACTTCTGGTCGATGTTTGATTCAACCCTAACAATTTCGCGTTCAGTATAAGGAACAATTTCCTTTTCAATTACAACGTCAACTAAATTGTTGTTACGGTTGTCATCGTATAAATCGAAGTTATCGTCAAATGACACATCATCGTCATCATCGCTATAGCTACTTGAAGACTTCTTACCTTTTGTTGTTGTGATTTCTTCATCTTCAACAAAGTCATCATCAAAGTCCACTTCATCGTCTTCGATAGCTTCATCTAGTAATTCTAAATCTTCTAAATCGGTTAAATCAGCTAAGTCCTCATCTAAAACTGGTGCAGCTTCTACTTTACCAGCCTCTTCTTTACGAGGGCGACCACGACCACGTTTTTTTGGTTCTGTTGCTAAAACTTCAGTTTCCGCTTTAGCTTCTTTTGGTTTACGGCCTCGTTTTTTCTGAACTTCAGCTTTTGGGGTAAGAGAAATTTTTACTGGGGTTGCTTCTTGAGCTGTAGCAGTCTGGTCTTTTCTTGGACGACCGCGACCTCTTTTAGGTTGTTGTTCAAGTGTCATTGTCATATCAACTTTAATAGTTTCTAGATAGTTTCTCTATCTAAAATGTTATGCGAATTAATAAAAAAGAAATAATTAAATTTAAAATTATTACCCTAAATTTATATCGAGGTAATTATACAAGGATTAAATCCTTGTCGCTTACTTTTTTATAAAAAAATCCATTTTTTAATTCACAAAATTGTAAAAATGTGTCAAATTACAAGTTTTTATCTCATAAATACAAATAAAAATACCCATATCTTGACTATAAAGTATTAGTATCAAAATAACAAAAATCTTAACTTCCTAGAGTTTTTCTAACAAAAAAGACTCTGCCCCATCTCAATTCTTGCAAATTTTACTCTTGGCGGTCTCTATTCTTGCAAAATTCATTCTTGCCAATAGCAATTACAGCAAAATACCCATGCAACTAATAAGCTTACTCAGCTTTATTGCCTCTCTGCTTCTTCTACTTCCTCTTTCTATTTCTCTTTAAGATTCTTTTTTAACCCTGGCTTTATGGTTATAGCTTTTACTCTCTAGCCTCTAGAGGCGCAACCTCAAGTAGTCTAATTAACCTCGTACCAACATTTGAGGCAAAGAGTTTACTTGAATTTACCGTTGAAGCTTCCTTTGTAACCACTTCTCTTGTTACAGCTTCTCTTGTTACAGCTTCCCTTGCTGTTGTAGCTTGGTTATTATTTGTCTTACCCACAGGTTGAGTTTCCTGCTTTTCTGGAGTAGCTAGAAGATCCTGCTGTTCTTGCCAACGAATGTTGAGCCCTGCAAACTCCATGCCATATTCAGCCGTTACTGTTTGCATGTTTTTATAAGCAGGTTTAGGATTAAGAATTAGAAGCTTAGCTAGGAGTTTACTTAGGTAAACAACTTTTACTCGTTCTTCTGGAGTTAGAGTTGCAAAACTTTGTAAAGCTAAAGAGAAAGTTGCTCTCTGATCTGCAACTTGCTTTTGTTCTTCAGCTTGTGAGAGATCAGCTAAAACTCTTGCAAAAATCTCTAGAAGTTCATTTTGCTCTTGTTCATTGAGTAAACTATCTACAGCAAAAGGACTTAGCTTAAGTTGACTAATTAACTCTAGATCAAGATGCCAACTTACTCCCTCTAAAGAAGCAAACAATAAATCTAGCCCCTTAACTTCTTTTTCTTTGCTATCAATAATTTGCTCAATGACTGAAGAAGACTCTTGGGGCTCAGCATTTGCCCCAACCTCTACCTCTGATGTTAAAAGAAAATCAGGAGCTTGTACGTAACCAGCTCTTACTTCTTGCCCCGCTAGAGGTTGATCAGCAAAAGGAATATAAGGTTTGATATCAAGAATTGGCGTACCATTAACTAAATCACATCCCTGTAAGATCAAACTAACCTTACCCTGCGCATTAACCCTTACTTCTTTTAAACGCACTAAAGATAAACTTAAGTTATTTGGACGAAAAGAACTTCTACTTGCAAATACTCCAACTTTTTGGTTACCGCCTAAACGAGGAGGGCGAACCATGAGGCGCTCTTGGTTATTAGCTTCAACATTTTCGTGAAAAATTCCAATTAACCAAAGATGGGTAAAGCCCTCTAGTCCCATAGTTGCTTGAGGATTATCATAAGGAGGAAAAAGTTCAAGTTGGCATACCATTTCATTAACTAGGTTACTTTGACGAGGTACGCTAAACTTACTTGTTAGGAGGGAACGAATTTGACCAATGTGCTTCATTGTGACTAGTTTATTCTTTATTAGTTTTTATTAGTTTTTATAGTTGCTAAATACGCGAAATTGCCTAGCTTTTGCTAGGCAATTTCTGCTAATTATTATTCGTCTTGAAATTCTTGGAATTTACTTAGATCTGGAGTTACCACTAAATTGGCATGAGCATTTAAAGTGTTTAAAGCTTTAATTGCAGGTTCATAACCAACATCAGCAGCTTGTTGATAGTATTCTTTTGCAGTTACAACATCACGTTTTAAGTCACCTAGACCAAACTCATAGATACGACCTAATGCTGTTAATGCTGGGGCAGAGATAATATCTCCACGTTTTGCAGAAATACTATACCAACGAATAGCTTGTTGCATATCTTGGTTAACTCCTGTACCTGTTTCGTACAAGTGACCTAACCAATACTGACCAGTAATATCGCCTCGCTGTGCAGCTAAGACAAAGTATTTAAACGCATTACTCGCGTTGTACTTAACCCCTAGACCATTTAAATACATTAACCCCAAATAGCGAGGAGCTTTCATATTCCCCATACGCGTCGCTTGAACAAACAGCGGAAGCGCGTTCTGATAATCTTCTGCTTGATAAAGGGCAACGGCTTGATCGAAGTAAGGGTTACTTATTTTCTTATCTAACACGTTGTTGTTATTTTCTCTTTCTGGGCTTAAGCTTTTATTAAGATTAGTGATATATTGATTTGGAACCGTAGTATTGTTAGGGTTATTGTCATTTGCCCAGCTTAGATTTGTAAATAAAAACAAGCAGAGCAAAGCTTTTGCTAAATTACTTACGTGTTGTACCATACCTTACCTCTTAATTATTGCCTTCGTTATTTTGTTATTGAACGGTATATTTAACTTTAATTAACTATGGTTATACCGCTCTATCTCTTAAATTCAAGTAAGTCCATTAATAGAAAATCTTGCTTCTTTTCAAGTTTAAGACTTCAACTTTATTTTGGGTTGATTACTGGTTAGATTGTTGGTGAATTATTAATTTATTCTTTAGGTTCTAACTTGATCTTTTCTTCAATATACTGATATAAAGCGTCTGAACCTGGGTACTCTCTAGCAGCAGCTTGGGAAGCATACTTACGAGCTTTGGCTAAATCAACTTCTACTCCGCCTCGACCGTGCGCATAGATATCAGCTAAACGGTACTGCGCAGCTGGATAGTTTTTCTCGGCAGCCAGTTCATAGAACTCAATTGCTTTATCCATAGATTTTAAGCCAGTGTAACCAGTTTCATAGTTATAAGCACGATTGTAAAGATCAACTACGTCTGGTGGAAAAGCAAAAGCATCTTCTTGTTCTTGAGCTTTACCTTTGCCATCCTGCAGGTTCTTCATCTTTTTATAAGTATTGTACATATTGTAAAGTACACCTGCGATTAAGCAAAGAACAAAGACAACAATAATATTCATACTTACCAACCTAGTCTATTGTAATCGCTTCTTTTTTTAAGCTAAGGATCACTAAAGCACTTTTAGCTTTTTGATGTCCTTGCTTCATGGCTTTTTTATACCAATAAGTTGCTTTCTCACGATTAATACCATCACGACGACGAGGATTAGAGTAATACTTACCTAAACGGTATTGCGCTTGAATATGCCCTAATTGCGCAGCTTTTTGGTAATAGTAACCAGCACGCTCAAGATCTAACTCTTCTTCAGGAGCATTAAATTCATAGTAGAAAGCATAGTCAAAGATCGCTTGTGGATCTTTGCTATCTGGCAGTTCAGTTGGGGCTACCACTGCTCTTTGTAAACTTTTTAAACCAGCTAAAGTTGTTGGTTTCTTTTGGTTTTCAGTAGAGTTATCACTACTTAAAAAACTCTTAATTTTATTCAGCATCAGATATATCCTCTGATTATCTTGATTAACTTTTTGTCTTGTTAATCTTTATTATACAATTTTCTCCTAAGCTATTCTTATTCTTTTTTCGAGAGAAAACCTAAGAAAAATCCAAGCATTTAATTTTCTTTTGTTTATAATAAGAACGATTTTCATCTTGCAAATTTAACTTAAGTAAGACTTAAGTTAAATTATCCTTTACTTAATCACTAACAATCACTCTTAATTTAAAAATGTTACGTAAACTTTTCATCCCTGTTTTTACATTGCTGGTACTAGCATATAGCTCTTTAGTGCAAGCAGTTACTGTGCAAGACGCACGTGGTACTTTTACCTATGAAGGACAAGCTAAACGCATCGTAGTGCTTGAGTTATCTTTTGCTGACATTCTTGCACGTTTAAATTTACAAGCTGTTGGTTTAGCTGATGATGGTGCTCCTGAACGTTTTTACCCTGAAGTTTTAGCAAAGCTTGGGAACTACACTAGCGTAGGTAAACGCTTACAACCATCTTTAGAAGTTATTGCTTCTTTAAAACCAGATTTAATTATTGCTGATTTAAATCGTCATAGCCAAATTTACCCACAACTTGTGCAAATTGCGCCAACCTTAATGCTTAACACAAGTGATAACACTTACACTGATGAACTGCAAAATGCGCAAATTATTGCAGAAGTTACAGGGACAACCCAAACTTGGGAACAAGCTTTAGCTGAACACCAAAGTAAAATGGCTAATTACCAAAAAGAAATTCAAGCTAATGATCGTTTTGTTCTGCTAATCTCTTCAAAACCAACAGCAATCGGTGTTTCTAGCGATACTTCTTTCCCTGGTTCAGTACTAAAATTCTTAGGCTTCAAAACTGCAACTAAAGAAATGGCTGGTACTTCACAAAACCGTTTTGATGTTAATATCGAAACGTTAAACATGTGGCAACCTGATGTGATTTTTGTTGGTTTATACGCTCCAAACACTATTGTGGATAAATGGCGTAATGATAAAAATCCATTATGGTTAAACTTAAATGCAGTTAAAAATAACTTAGCTTGTGATGTAAATAATAATGACTGGGTAAGATCACGTGGTCTTACAGCAGCAGAAGCTATTTCGCAACAAGTATATAACTGCTTAAATGGTGTAGCTAATAAGCTACCTTATGAACCTAAGTAAACTGAATTAATTTCTACAATTAATACTAACTCGTTGTTTAAATTAACAACAAGAGAATCACAGAACCTTGAGGTAGCCCTCAAGGTTCTTTGTTTTTGTTAGAGTTTGGATTGAGAGTTTGTGGTGAAAGATTTGGTAAGGATTACCATTAGTAGTTGGAGGTTGCTGTGAGTGGTTGCTGTGGGGGATTGTGCGTAGGTGCTTGTAACTCCTATTGCTTATTTGTCATTTTTACTTAGGTAAAAGCTCTAAAATGAACTTAACAAACTCCAGACAAAATAAAAAACCTTTCCTTGTAAAAAGGAAAGGCTAAAAAGAATATCTATATCTTTATCATCTGCTCAAGTCGTTACTCTTGGCATTTATTGATAATAAATTGACTCGAAAGTCCCTTTCTTCTAAACACTAAAGATGTTTAAGAAGATCTTTCATTATATCATAGCTCGCTTTTAAAAACAAAAACCTGCCATAAAGTTAAAAAAAGATAACCCTTGGCGCTAGCCAAAGGTTACCAACAAAGATTATTTCCCAATAAAAAATTAGTGTAATGTACTTAATGCAAATACTAAGTTACCTTGCGCATCAGTGTTTGCTACATTAGCAAAGTCTTTTGATAAACCAGTTTTAGGTTCATAACCTAATACGTAAGATTGTACTGCTAATTTAGCTGTAACTTGCGCACCAACTTTAGTTAATAAGTTAGTAGTTTCAGGAACTACATAGAAAGCACCTGATGGAGAGTAACCAACTACTACAACTTTTTTACCAGCCCACTCTGTAGATAATAAATCTACTGCGTGTTTGAATACGCCAGGGTAAGAAGAGTTGTACTCTGGTACTACTACCACAACAGCGTCAGCTGAACTTACTTCTTTAGACCAAGCTTTTACTTCTTCACTTACGTATTCACCTGGAGCTGCAGCTGGAACGTATGGTTCTGCATTCCAAGGTAAGCTGTAAGTTGCTAAATCAACTACAGTCACTTGATCATCTGCATAGTTAGCTTTTAATGTATCAACAACCCATTTAGTTGCTAATTCACCAGTTGATTGTTTACGTGGAGAAGCTTTTAATACTAAAACTTTTTTACTCATGATATTTAGGGATTCCCGAACATAGAATAAGCTAATGATTAAATATCTCTAAATTTCTTACCCTTACATTAAGTCAACAATCT
>NZ_NRHC01000074.1 GCF_003585885.1 Psittacicella hinzii
AAAGGTGGTAACTTAGGATTGAAAACGTGAGATATTCCGTCGATGTGTAACATAATGCTTTTTAGATAATTGGTTGGCTTGAGGGAAATAGAAGATAGGTTGATTGCAGTGGAAGAGCAAGGATAAAGCTCGAGTTTTACTAGTTCGAGCTTTACCTGTAGAATTTGAATTAATACATGTCAAGATTTTGCTCTTGAGCAATTTGCTTGAGGGTTTGGTTATCGAAAAGACCTTGTTGTTTTATTCTATCCATAAAGTTGCTTAAGTAGGCAAGGGCTTCAATTTTAAAGATTACGTCACCTCCAGTTGCAAAGGTATTGTCATAAATACCATTCAATGAAGCGTTATACTGTTTGATAGTCTTTTTTAGAAGATTGCAGGCTTTAGCTATTTTATTGAGTGATTCGCGCCATGACTTTTCAGCTTGATCACTTAAAGTTATAGCAATCTTTTCTCCTAAGTGTTGGAGGAAAGTTTTTTGAAATGTGGTTTTTTTAACTGAAAGAGGGACATTATGGTGATCACAAACAGCGGCTAGTAAAAGGTTCAAGGTATAGTGATCATCACTTAAGAAAGAGCTTTCTTTTCTAATAGTATCTAAAGGAATAGCGTTAACTAGCTCGGTAAGAAAATAAAAGGTGCTTTGAGGAAAATCTTGGAGGCTGTTAAGATAAGTATTTAGTTGACTATGATAATCTTGTACAATTTCAGGTCTAATTGCCAGCTTATAATTTTGTTTAGCTAGATCATTAAAAACTTCCTCTTTCAATTGGTAAGTTTTATCTAGCTGTTCTTTGTACTTTTGTAAAAGCTGACTGTGATTTAATCTATGTTGTTTGCCAAACTTGACTGCTTCTTGAGTACTGGTTTCAAGATTGGCGATTAGTTCTTGTCTTAGATTATTGAGTACTTTAATAAAATAAGATTTACCTTCCCAACTTGTAATCTCAAAACTGTCATCATCTGGATCAGGAGAGAATTCAATATCTTCTCTACAGTGGAAAAGAAACTCATCCAATTCTTCTTCAAAAGTTTCATAAGTTTCAAATTCCTTTATCTCTAGGCTCTCTAACTTTTGCTTGAATTGTTGGAGTTCATCAGCGTCTAATTGTAGTTGGTCAAAATCGATTTTTAATTTTAGTTCCATAATACTCCCGTGAAAGTGGTAAAGAAAAGATACCACATATTAAGTTGTAAAGGGATAAGCAATATTCACCATATTATAATTTATCTCAGCGAGATATTTGTGTATTTTTACGTATTTTTGTATATTTTGTATTCGGGGAATGTAAAAAACGTCGGACAACAAGAGACTGTCCGACGTTTTTTATGTGTATAGAGATCTTAAGGTATAGGTTTTGCTAAGATCTAAGCTTTTTGTTCAAGGCTTGGTGCTTACGCAAGAACTAAAAGCCTTGCTTAAGTTATTTCATACTTTGCTCAATTTCTTGTATGGTTTCTTTATCTAAAAAACCTAGAGTAATAGAGCTACCTATAAGGTTTACTAGGTGAGAAAAGGATTGAACATCTACAAACAATTCTTCACCAAGAGTGCCAGGACCGTAAGCTATTTTAATGACATCCATAAACTCCTCAGCAGCATTAAATAATGAGTTATATGCGTTGGCAACATATTCCTGCTTTTCTTGCCACACTCTTTTTCCTTCTTCAGAAGTTATGCTGTTTGTAATAAGATTTTCAGCAAGATCTAGTGCCTCTTGGTGCTCAGGAATACTTGATTCATAATATTGTGCGCTAAAACAGCAAAAACAAATAACAGTTAATAAATTGTCTGCATGAGTAGATTTAGGGTCATCTGCTCCATAATATGTTTCTTCTATTAAAACCTCTATAGGTTTAGATAAAATTACTTCGGTAAAATGTGCAAAACTACTATTTGAGTAATTTGCTAACAAATTAATGTAGGCATTGAGTTTATTACGATAATTTCTTAAGAGTTTTTTATCTATTCCTAGCTTGTAGCTCAGTTTGTTTAAGTCTTTATAAACTCTTTGCTTGATTTCATTAGCTATGAGTAATTTGAGTTTTATGTTTTTGAAGAGTTCATCTACTTTTTCTTGATATTGTTCTTCAAACTTATAGATAAATTTTACACGTTCCTCAATGCGAGCAAATAATCTGTCTCTGAAAGAGATAAAATCTTTAACAAACTTTTCTTTTCCTCGCTTAGTTTCAATTGCATAGCTTTTTTTCCTAAGTTACCACCTTT
>NZ_NRHC01000075.1 GCF_003585885.1 Psittacicella hinzii
TATCGGGAATCCCTATTTAATTGGTGAGCAAGTTACCGAGCGTTTAGGCTTAGCACAAATTGGTAATGTTGGTGCAATAGTTGCATCCTTTGGTCTAGCTTTCTTTGTTTTCATTACCTTACGCTATGGTAAAACAGCTCCAGCTGTTAAAGAAGCAAATTAAGTAAAAGAATGAAGAGCGTTAAGATCTAAATAAATGACCTTAAGCGTTCTTTTTCATAACAAAACAAAATTTACAAAAAGTGTCGGATAACTTCTAGGTTGTCCGACACTTTTTTATATTCAATTATCAACTTTTACTTTCTCCGCTCAGAGAATTTTAAAGCCTCTACAA
This sequence comes from Psittacicella hinzii, assembly GCF_003585885.1. Classification (GTDB taxonomy): domain Bacteria; phylum Pseudomonadota; class Gammaproteobacteria; order Enterobacterales; family Psittacicellaceae; genus Psittacicella. Next base: position 335 of record NZ_NRHC01000075.1, read on the forward strand.
AAATAACTTAATATATCACTGATATAAATTATAATAAGGAGAAGCCTGCGCAGTGGAGATATTAATTAAAGAGCAGAGAATGAGTATTAACAATAATCTGATAACAGCTACAAACAAGTTGTTGTAAACTACTATGGTTCAAATGCTTTTGCATGTTTCAAATGATTTTGCCTATTTCAAATGATTTTGCCTATTTCAAATGATTTTGCATTGTTAAGCTCTTCTCTACCTCAAGATTATTACTCTATTCTTACTATTCCAAGCCACAAGGAAGTACACATCATACCAATCAACTAAATTACTCAAGGATATCTTACAAAATTAACCAAACTGCTTTAAAACTGCACAACAAAAAAGAACTTCAACCCTTCCTGCTTTAACCTATTAGTTTATCTAAGAATTAAAGCTCCATCTTTTACAATACAATTTATTTTTCATTAGAATTATTATGCCAAAATCTGATATCTTATCTAGCTCATTTGACCGTTTTTTAAAAATGATCCGTGGCGATATCGAAGAATTTTCTCGTATCCCTTTTAAATTGAAAAGAAAATACGACTTCACTACTCGTGAGGGGATAAAAGTTTTTATTAAAGACATCGATAATTACAAAGACAAAATTATTGAAAGCATTGCTGAAAATCTTATCCTACTCAAACACTTTGACGAACAACAACTTCCTGAATTAAAAGAGCTTGCAAAAGAATTAGGCTTTGGCTTTAGTCAAATAGAAAGTGTTATACAGCAAACTAAGGATTTTCTTAAAGATGCAGGGTTATCTAGAAGATTAGTGAGAAACTATCAAGAAAGTCTAGAGGCAGCCTTTGAACACTTACTCAGCTACCAACCTCAAAGCCCTTCTCTAGTTTCAGCAACCCTGCCACATATAGATCTAAAAGGTTTAGGTGATTCTATCTACAGATTTACAGACCATGATATGGGAAATAGCTTCGAATGTATTAATATTTGTGCTAAGAAATATGATGAAGAGTATATAAACTTTGCCAACACAACTACAGAAAAAGTTGAACTGTTTGAAAAATACTTTCGTGAAATCGAAGCAGAGCTTTCATTTTCAAAGAAAGTTTTTGTTTGGTGGCAAGTACAAAATGATTCTTTAAACGTTTTTCAACATATTAAGAGCACAATTGACCAAATTGAAGTGGTTAATAGTTTAGCTTTCAGGGAAGGAAATCCGGGAAGAATGATCCTTAATAGTAATACCGCTTTAGAAGCTCTATCTCAAACGTTCATAAGCATAGCTATTTCATTAGGACTTGATGAGGATATAGTTAAAGAAGCTCTTGCTGAAAAGTCTACAAGCAAAGCAAGTAAAACTAAAAAGGCAAGCACTGCACGTAAAGCTACAAAAACTTCAGGAACCTCTAAAACTACAGCAAGTAAGGCTACAAAAACTTCAGAAGCCTCTAAAACCAAAAAAGCTCCTACCACTGAAAAAGCTTCTGTAGCTAAAAAAGAAGCTACCACTACTAAAAAAGCATCTAGCACCTCCAAAACAGAAGCTAGTACGACAACCAAAACTCGTAAAACTACAAGCAAAACTAGTACTTCTACAAAGTAATAGTTGCTCCAACTAGAAAACAGTTCAAAGTCCACAGAACAATAAATCGTTCTGTGGACTTTGCCGTTTTATTCAATAACCTTAAAGACCAAACTCTCCGCTAATTTGCGATGCTTTTTAGGGTCTCCTCTGCCCTTTCGAGCTCTTCAACAATTTGTACTACTTGTTCTCTTAACCACTTGTGTACTTGATCGTAATGCACTCGCTCATGCCAGCCCATGAGTTTATTGTACCCCTTAACCTCAATTGGTGGTTTTTTCACTACAAGTTCATCATTAGCGGTAACTAGGTGAGCAGGAGCTATTGCAATGTAATCACTTTTACGCAAGATTTCCGGAAGGAGTAAAAAGTTATTGATAGACAAGACAACCTCTCGTTGTTTGTTAACTTCACGTAAGGCAAGATCTGTAGCTCCTTGGAAATTACCTCCCCAATAAGATACTAGCACTTGTTGGTAAGCGCAGAATGCTTCAAGATCAAGTTCTTGCGAAGCTAAAGGATGAGTTTTACTCATCACACAAACATAATGCTCATGGTAAAGTACTTTTGCTCTAAGATTTACTGGCATCGCACTTTCTGCAACAATAACTAAATCTAACTCTCCTTTACGTAAGAGTTCTTCAAGATCTCGCCCTTGCGCTGAAAGAAAAGCTATCTTTATCTTTGGAGAAATCTTCAACAGATGTTGCGTTAAAGGTAACACCAATCTACGAGTAATGTTATCCGTAGCTGCTATTTTAAAAGTTCTCTCTAACAGACTCGGATCAAACTCTGGAATTGCAACTAGTCTTTCAATATCATGCAGAATTCTCTTTACAGGTTCAGCTAAAGATAAAGCTCTCTCAGTTGGCATTAATCCCGTTGCTGTACGAATAAAGAGCGGATCGTCAAACTTATCACGCAGTTTTGCCAAGATACTACTAACCGCAGGTTGCGTAAGGTTTAGTTTTTGTGCAGCTCTACTTACGTTTTGTTCATCAAGTAAAGCGTCTAAAGCTTTTAGTAAATTTAAATCTAGGTTCTTAATATTACTCACGTTTATATCAACTATAACAAGTATTAATTGGACTTATATTATATACCCTCTTATAATAATCACGTAAAACAAAGATACAAAATTTACTTCAAACTAACAAAACAAACAAAACAATAGAGGAAATATATTATGACTAAACCAACTTATGTAAATGATTATCAAGCAATCAAAGCTGTATTAGAACAATACATCAAAGGTGGTAAAGAAGCAAAAAGTGAATTCATGAAACCAGCTTTTAACCCAAATGCAACTATGTACAGCTCTGATGAAAATGGTGCTTTAGCAGGGGGGAATATTGAGGTATTATTCGAAGTTATTGATACAGCATTCCAACCATCTGCACAAGCTCAATCAGTAATTGCTTACATTGATATTAGCGGTACAGCAGCGTCTGCGCGTGTTGATACTAATGACCTATCTGGTTTTGGTTTTACTGACTACTTTAACTTACTAAAAATCAATGGTCAATGGCAAATTGTGAGCAAAATTTTCCATACTCACTACGCTCCGCAAGCTTAAGACTAGTTCTTTAATTTAAGGTCGTGCTACTTAACAACTTACTTACGTAACTTTCCCTCCAGCTTTATCAAGCTGGAGGGATTTTTTGTTTCCTAATTTTTATATTAGCAGAACCTTCACCTTACCAGAACTCTTACTCCGATACCGGTACTCTCTACATGATCAACATTCTTGTGCTTTTACATTCTTACATTGTCCGGTTGTTTAACGGATAAAGTCCAAAAAATCATAAAATACTTTTACGATATAAATTATAATAGAGGAATACCCTAATTACCATAGTTTGACCTCGTTTACCCTAGTTCAAACTGATACCTCTCCCTATACAACATAACGAAAATCTACAAAATACAAAACCTTATTTTCCCTCTTCAAAAACAAGTTATCAAATCCAGGTCACCAATTTCATTAATCGTAAAATATTCGTGAGAGCATGACCAATAGAAATCTCTCCGTACAACCGTACAACCGTACAACCTTTAATAATCTATTTTATCCAATTACCACAGGAGTTTTATGGAATCAATTTATAAAGCCTTTCAATACGCATTAGACGACTTTCTTGATGATTACGAGGAAGAACTTTGTATCCCATGTGATTTAAAAGAAAGCTATGCAATTGAAACTAGCCAAGGCAGAGAAGAGTTTGTTAAAGATTTTATCTCTTTTAGAGACAAGTTATTTGCTCGTATTGCCGAAGATGCAAAGTCTATCTATGAGTTTAAAGAACAATATAACGAAAAGGCAAACAAGCTTTTAGCAAATTTTACCCTCCAATTAATTGAAATTGATGAAATCAAGAAAAAAGTTTATAAAGACTTAAACAAACAGAGCCACAAGCTAGGAATAGAAAGAAAATACTTAAGAAATTATCGTAACCAACTCAATGCCTATGTAAAGTTACTAGCACAGTATTCAAAAAGTAGCGACGCTTTTTTTACTAACTTAATTTTATCTAAACCTATCGAGGTTTTAATAGAAGAAACATATTACGAACTTGATGACCCAGAGGCAACTCATGTAGAAGATTTGTTAGCTATCCTTTATTTTCGTAATCGTAGTCTAGTATATTTTGAAAAACATATTCCTGAACAGCAAGAGGCACTAGATGCTGCTGAAAATTCTATTACATACAGTCTAACTTCTGAAGAAGGAAAAAGAGTATGGCAAGAAAAGCAAGAATATGTTGCCAACGCATACAACACATTGCTTAATACTGTTGAAGAATACCTAGGTATCTTTGAAATAGGTTACGGACCGGGTACTCCTGGTGATCAATTGCTTATGGACGTTCAATTCTTTAGTTACCTAAGAAAACTTATAGGTTACATTATTGCTCTAGGTCTCTTAGACAAAGAAACCATACAACAAATTGAGCAAAGTATGAAATAACCTAATCGAAACTTTTATTTCCTTAGATGAGTTAATGCAAATAACTCTCTATCAACACAAAATTTCGTCCAATACCACAGGAGTATTATGGAACAAAAATTACCAGCTCAAGGTTATCAAGCCTTTCAATCAGTGCTAGATCTCTTCTTTGAGTGTTACAAAGAAGAAGATTGCATCCCATGTGATTTAAAAAAAAGCTATGCAATTGAAACTAGCCAAGGCAGAGAAGAGTTTGTTAAAGATTTTATCTCTTTCAGAGACAAGTTATTTGCTCGTATTGCCGAAAGTATAAAATCTATCTATGAGTTTAAAGACCAATATCAAGAAAAAGCAAATGAACTCTTCAAAAACACAAAACTCAAATTACATACGATTAATGAAATCAAGCAAAGAGTTTTTAAAGACTTAAATAAACAGAGCCATAAGCTGGGAATTGATAAAAAATTCTTAAGAAATTACCGTAATAAACTCAACGCTTACGTGAATTTGCTAGCAGAATATCCAATAAGTAGTTATGGATCTTTTACGAATTTAATTTTATCTAAGCCTATAGAAGTTTTAAAAGAAGATACATATTACAAAGCTAATGATCCTAAAGCTACTCATACAGAAAAATTATTAGCTCTTATGTATGTCTACTATAGGAGTGGAGAATATTTTGAAGAAAATATCCCTGAGCTCCTAGATGAGCTGGATCATGCTGAAAATCTTATTATATATAGTATAACTTCTGAAGAAGGAAAAAGAGTTTGGCAAGAAAAGCTGGAATATGTTGCTGACGCATATAACGAATTGTTGGATGCTGCTGAGGAGTTTCTAGATATCTTTGAAATAGCTTACGGTGAAAGTACTCCTGGTGAACAATTGTTTGCGGACGTTCGTTTCTTTTGTTACCTAAGAAAACTTATGGGTTACACTATTGCTCTAGGTATCTTAGATAAAGAAACCATACAAAAAATTGAGCAAAGTATGAAATAACTTAATCGAAACTTTTAGTTCTTTAGAATAGTTAATACAAATAACTCTCTATCAACATAAAAAATTTCGTTCAATATCACAGGAGCCTTATGAAACCAAAATTACTTGAACAAGGTGATATAGATTTTCAATTCATATTAGATCTCTTTAATAGGAGTTACTATGATGAATTTTTCATCCCAAGTGGTTTCAAAAAAACCTAAGTTACCTAGTTC
>NZ_NRHC01000076.1 GCF_003585885.1 Psittacicella hinzii
GCAAAAAGCTGAGCAAAAAGTTGAGCAAAAGGTTGAAGAAAAAGAAACCGAGGTAAGCTCAACTGCCCAAGGACAAGATCCTGAAGCTTCTCCTGCAAGTACTCAAACAACACAAGCAACTGCAGAAGTTGTTCCAAGTGAAACACCTGCAAGCTTTGAATTTGATCTGCCATTAGTAAGTACCGAAGAAAGTCTTGCGCCTCTGCAATTAGCAGAGCAAGAGCTGGTACAAGAGCCAGCGCAAGAAGAGCAAACTTCAGCACAAGTTGAACAAGCTCCTGTGCAAAGTCAAGAAACTCCTGCACAAGAAACCCAAACTTTAAGTTTAGAAGCAGAGGATTTTGTTCTACCTCAAATGACTTCTGCGCCTCAGCAAGAGGTTGCACAGGTAGCTCAAGAAGAAAAAACTTCTCAAGCTTCTCAAGCAACGCAAGTTTCTCAAGATAACAAGACAAGTGCAACTGCAGAGGCAAATCCTTTTGCTACTTACACGAGTTTAAAGCAAATCATTGAGGACTATCAAAGTTTTGCTCCTGGGTTATTACCAAATAAAGATGTGGTAAAACTTCTGTTAAATCTTTTCCACTTTGCGGGTTTAACGATTAACGAGTACAAGTTACTGAACCGTGCGGTGCAGTTACCGGTAAATGAACCACAAGTAGAAAAAGATCTTGGGCAACAAGAAGCTTTTGCTTTACAAACCTTGCCTCTAGTGCAAGAGTTAATTGCGCATCCAAATATGGCACCAGAGTGGGTTAAACACTTTAACCATAATCCAGAGTTGTCAGCTTACTATGCGCAATTACCGCAAACTCAAGAGTTTACGACCCGTATTAGCAATTGCTTGGAAGATTTTGCTCAAGCTTATGCCAAACTTGAAGCTGCGTTTGAAACAGCTAACCCGTTTGTGGAAAAGCTACGTATGGAAAACGTAGCGAGCTACTTAGCTGGTTTAGAGCCTACTTCACCTGAAGTAAAAGCTGCCATTGACTCTGCCAAAGCAAGCTATGACTTCTTAGTTAATTTCCAAAAACAGCATTTAACCCAAGAAGTTTATCGTCAAGAAGAACTTGATGAACTGCATTGTAGTTTTAACAACTTCCGTGCTTGTATTGAAGTAGGACAAGCGTTACAAGCTATTAACCAACAACAGAATCGTTTCTTACAAGATTTCTGGGTGGTAGTTGAAGATAACTACCCATTTGGTGGTCCATCGCACTCAATTAACATTATTATGCAGTGCATTAATAAGTTAAAAGCGATTAATAGCCGTAACTCTGGTTTAATTAGCAAGTTTATCGAGTACGCTCTAACCGTAATCGATAATCAAATTGCTTACGCTAATTACTATGCAGCTAGCATAGAGCGCAAGCACTACTTGCAAATGAACTATGCTCAGCATGAAGTAGTGCTATCGCGTAAGCTTTACGCTTTAATGCAAAACTACCCAACGGACAGAGATTTAGGTTTACACGACAATCTTCTCGACGTTGTCGACAAGATTGTTGAGAAATCAAATGCTGCTAGCGAAAAACTTAAAGATCTCAAAGTTAAAGACATTCGTCGCTTACATCGTAAGCTGCTCGACTGCGAAGCAGAAACAGCTCGTGTTGCGGAAGCGTTATTTGTTACAACTGCCGAGGGTGAAGTTAAAGTTGTTTTAACCAACATTAACTCAATCTTAAAAGACTACCAAGAGCGTGTTGCAAGTATTCAAAGTCACGAAAGTATTTATGCTAAGGTGGCGGAACTCTTTGGACCACATCCAGGTACTGGTGAGATCTTTGCAGTTAAACAAAGCGAGATTGCAATTTTTGCGCTTGATCTAACTTTACGTTGTGAACTCTTTGATCATAGCCATATGTCAAAATCACAACGTCGTCGTTTATTCCGTCTTGGCTTATTACCAAATCAATTCTCACATGAGGGAACTCCGGTAAATACTCTAGCAATGGTATTTGAGTATCTCAGAGACTATCCAGAATTTACTTCTTTCTTACGTGAGAGAATTAATTTAGGACAAGAGGGGATTGAGCAACTAATTGCCTTTAACGACAAGTTACTTGAGTTACAGATCGAACAAGAAAAACAAATTCTTGCTGACGAAATTACGCAAGATCTTCAAGGTCTATCAGCGCGTGCGAAGATGTTTGCCACTACTTATCCAGAAAGAGCAGCACAAAACCGTGCGTACTTAGAAAAACTTTCAGCGCAAGCAGTTACGCTTGATCGTGAGATTTGTGCCGAGGTTGACTTAGCTAACTTTGTGGAACTAGTGGATTTTGATCCGTCGTGGAACTTAAACTTAGAGGCTAAAGACTCTAGTGAAGTTAATGAGACAAGTGAAGCAAATGAAGCAAATGAGGCAAGCGAAGTAAATGAGACTGTAAGCTCAAAAGCACAAGAGCAAGCAGCTCAAACAGCTCAAGTTGCTCAAGCGCCTCAAGTTGCACCTCAAGTTGCAACAGCACAAACTCAAGGTAAGCAAGACGCAAAAGAGTCAGCGCCAGCTGTTACAAGTGAAACAGAGGGTGAGTACACTATTGATCGCTTAGCGTTAGTAGAACAAGTTGCTAATGGTGAACAACCACCAGCAGGTGAAGATTGGTATCAAGCTCATGATTTCAAACTAAGCCTAGCAATGGATCATCTAGCACCTGAAGAGCAAATTCTTTCCGAGAAGATCGCTGAAGCGGTAGCTCAAGCCGAAGAAGCTAATCAAGTTAGTGAGCAAGAAGATGCAAGTGTAGCATCAGCTACAAATGCAGAAGCTTCACAAACAAAAGCTTCACAAACAAAAGCTTCGCAAGCAGAAGCTAGCCATGAGAAAGCTGAGCAAACAGCTCCTGCTACCCAAGAGCAAGAAAAAGCTCAAGCAGATGAGCAAACGCAAGCTCAAGCACAAGAAGAAGCTAGAGAAGAAACTCAAGCTCAAACTTCTGCACTAGAGAAAAGCGCAAACTCATCTGTAGCAGATAAAGGCTCTAAAGCTGAACAAGCCAAAGCTAAAACTCAAGCGCAAGCAGAAGATGCATATGCAGACGATGATGAAGATGATATGCCTGGGATTCCAGTGTTAAATTATCGTTCTGAACAAGCTAGTCGTGCCTTTATGCAGACGCGTAAAGCTTCGAATGAAGCTGCTATGTATATTGCTTCGGCTTTTGGTAATGCGGCAAGCTCTTCGGCAAGTTCTTCAGCAACTGCGCAAGATCAAGATGCAAATGCAAGTACTCGTGCTTCAGCAGATAATACTTCTAGCAAAGAAGCAAGAAAATCTGCAGCGCAGGAAATTGCTAGTCAAGAAGTTAGCTTAGCTACCCAGCTAGTGCAAGACGTCAAATCTGGCAACTTACCAGAGTACAGTCAATTTGCGCAATTAAACGCACAAGAGTTTAATGAAGTAATTGTCCAAGTGTCGAGCTATAGTAAACAATTTACTCGTACAGCTTCCCAAAAAGTTGATCAAGTACTTAAACAGAAGAACTCTTTAAGTCAAAGTTTAGTACTGCAACGTAAGAGAACAAAAACAATTGATGATCTCTTATTAGAAAAAGATAAACTTGCAGGGAAGAAAGTTAATACAAGTACGTTAAATAGCGAGATTGAATTACTTGAAGCGCAATGCGAAGAGTCTAAAGCGCAAGAAGCTAGCTTAAACGCAAGAATCAATCTTGAAGATAACAAACTAGCCTATGCTAAGCTTGAACAATCTAAAGCGAACAAGATATTAGAGTTAATCAAGTGTTTAAAAACTAAAAACCAAGTTAACTTTGCTAAGTTCTCGCGTCAGTTTGTTAAAGCCCAAAACCAGCAAGATGAAATCCATAAAGGCTTAAAAGTTTGGAAAGATAAAGTTAAAGCTGAAGAAGCGCGTGTCGCTAAACTAACTGAATTAGTAACAACTTTAGAAGACAAACTTCCAGCAGAAGCGAAAGCTAACGTTGAAGTTGGCTCTACTAAAGCAAAAGCTAAAGACAAGGCAAGCAAAGCTCAAGCAGTTGACAGCAAAGCTGACAACAAAGCAGATGCTAAAGCTGAATCTAAAGCTGAAACTAAGGCAAGTAAAGAAAGTGATAACAAAGGTAAATCTGAATCTAAAGGAGCAGACAAAGGTAAAGGAAGTAAAGCTGAAAAAGCTGATAAAGCTAGCAAAGCGGAGAAAGCTGATAAAGCTAAAGATACTTCTAAAGCCAAAGAATCTCCAATAGATAAGGACTTTAAAAACCTAGTAAGCTTCTCAACGAACCATAAAAACTTCTTACGCCAGTTGTCTAAAGCAGAAAATAAACTAGTTAAGCAAGAAGAGAAATTAGCTAAAGCCATTGCTGACCTGAAGAAATTTACCGGCAGTAATGAAGAAAAAGCTACTTTAGGTAAAGAAAGAGATAGTCTCAGAATGAGCGTTAATACAATGAAGAATAACGTGAAGAAACTAGAGACAAAAATCTCAGATTTAACTAAGCGTGCTCAATCTAGCTTAATGAATTTACAAGATGCTAAAGACTACATTAATTCTTTAGATAAAGATGCTATTTTCCATCTTAAATACGCTTACGAAACTTTTGATATAAAACCGAATAAAGTTGCTTTAGCTCGTATTAATGAATACAACAAAGCTAAAGAAGCTAATGGTAAAGAAAGTAAGAAAGCGCAAGCTAAAGATGAAAAAGCGGTAAAAGAAAGTAAAGGGTTATTAGGTTCAATTAAACGTATCTTTACTATCTTCGCAAAACCGAAGAAATAAAGCTTTGCAAAGCAATAAAACTTCGGAAACTGAAGAAATAAAACTTCGCAATAACTTAGGTATTGCAACTAAAAAGCAGTACATAAGTTTAATTACAAAATATCAAATACATTTGATCCCCGCTAACTATCAGCGGGGATTTTTTGTGTCAGTAATTTTCGAGAAATTTGAGCAGGCAAAAAGGAGCTAGGTAAACCTAGCTCCCCACTTACTTTCTTCTCAGGAAATGCTCTCAATGAGAACAGGGTTACTTATTTACGGAAGTAAATATCTCTGGAGTAACTTTGGAAGAAATTTGGATATATCAAGGTCAAGGGCTTAATAGATGATTAGCGAGATATGCTTGGTAATGACGAATTAAAAAGTTGGCTCTGATATTTTTCAACTTAATAAATTCTTTTGCACTTAGCTCTGATTGGCAAAATTGCCAAGCGATATCATTTAAAGGAGTCAGAGAATATCCTTGTTCATCTACTTGTTGTAACCAAGTTAAGCTGACTTGATACAAGTTATTATCACCTAAATTACAAAAACAATCAATAGCTTCGTTTTGTGAGTTATTACCGAGGAAATAGTCTAGACTAGCTAGAGTTAGCCCCACGCTAACGCCTAGGTGATGAAAGCGTAATAAGAATTTATAAATATTTTTGAGAATGCTCTTGGTGTCATTGGTGGCAAAGTTCTCTTTGCTCACTAAGCTCATTGCACTAAGAGCTAAACGTTTGAGGTAAGTTTTACCCTGCGGATTCAAGTAGTTAAATTGTGGCATGAATTCAAAAACCTGACTAGCTGGTTCGTGACTTTTGTAGTCAAAGAACAGTAAGTCTAAGTAGAATTCTTGCTCATCTAGAGGAAGCAGAGAGGTTCTCTGTTGGCTCTGGCTAATTGGTGTTTGTTTACTTAGTTTGCTGTTTTCTCCTTGCTCGCTTAGTTCTCCTTGCTCGTTTAATTGATCTCGATTGCCTAGATTGCCGAGCTTGCTTTGCGTATTGTTTTCATAAGCATTTTCTAAGAAGTAAGGATACATCTGTCTAGCGCGAGGCGAGGCTCTAGTTTGTGGCAGATCATTTACTTCCGTCTTTGCGTTACTGTCTACTTGAGGAGGTTGCTCAGCTTCGACCTCTGCAAAGCTGGACTTTTGCCGTGTTTGCGCTGGCTCAAGTTTACTTAGCAAGTAGAGATAGTCAAACATAGTCAGACAGAGTTCAAGATCTAAAGATTCTAGTTGTCCCTGTTTGACGCCTTGCATACTACGGAGATACAAACAAAACCAAGAAGCTCTTTGATAGTAAGCTATATCTCCGGGGAGCTCATCACGGTTAAAATAGTCTAAGGTAGCTTTGGCTAGGGGACAAAGCTCTATCCCTAGAGTATAAACCAGTTGGTAAAGCTTGTAGTCTATAGCTTTAATTTTGGTTTGTGGTTTAATTGTCATTGTTAGTTTGTGTTTTAAGTTAGTGTTTGTGGTTTAAATTGTCATTTTTTAGTTTGTGTTTTAAGTTTGCAAAAAACAGGAAAGTAACCTTAAATATCTAGTTGAACTGAGGGCTTAAGGTTTGCTTTCCTGTTGTGTTTCTAATTAGGGGTTTAACTAATTGTATGGAAAAAATTAAAAAGATCGACTATATCGCTTATTAATATTGTAATCCTATTTTCCTCCATATCTGTTGATTTTTCTCTAAAATGTGATCTATGCACGTTTTTGTTGAGGCGTAAAAATCACAGCTTTATTTTTTATTGAGCATGTCTCAATTTTACTGTAAAAAAGATTTGTCTGTAATTTGTTGTTGCTGTAATTTTTTGATCAAAAGTTGATCATTTTCTTAGGAGGCAATAGGTGGCAATGGGAGGCTAGATGAGAAAAGATAAGATGGGAAGTATGATTTACAGTTTTCAGGTAACATAGTTGCGGGACAGCTCAGTTTGGCTTGCTTTGCTGTTGTCTTTAATTTGCTATTACCTTCTCCGTTTGCCATTTATTACTGGACTAAAGTGCTATAATAACAAGCAAAAGATTATTAAATCTCTGGAGACAAAAATGCCTCACATTACAATTAAAGCTTTTCCAAGAAACTTATCAGCTGAACAACTAGCTAAGCTAGAAGAAGCTGTAACCCAAGTGATCAAAGAGCAACTAAATGCTACAGATCAATCTATTTCAATTGACTATGTTGAGTATGATCCAGCAACTTGGCAAGAAGAAGTAGTTGCAGTTGAAATCAAACCAAGATTAGATAAGTTACTGCGTAAACCTGGTTATGAGGTTTAGCTAGTATTAGCCTATGCTAATAGTGGAGTGCGTAAGCAACGTAAGCGTACGTAAGCGTATGTACGTAAGCATTAAGAAGCATACATAAGTAAAGGACTGAAAGTTTTACTTTCAGTCCTTTATCATGGTTAGAATTTGTAATTCTAGTAATTAAGCAATTAAGCAATTAAGTTTACTTAGATTGCTACTTTAGGTAAACTCGATTTAGGTTGGTAACTTTACTGGTTTAGAATATAAGGTTGGTTACCTACTTAAGTTACTTATTGTCCGAAGCACGCCAGTAGTTTACACCTTTATCGGCATATTCTTCTGCCTGTGCTTGCTTTTCTTTCTCAAGTTTTTCTAACGCAATTTGACGCTCAACTCTTTTTTTAACAATTTTAAACCAAAGGATTAATAAAATTGTTAAGAGGATAAAGATTAGCGCACAAAAAGCAACTAAGTAAAGAGTAAGGTGTGAAACTTCCATGTAGTTTCCTCCTTACCATTGAGTGTTTTCCCAAAGATCGAGTAATTCGTCTCCAGAAAGTTTCTCTTTTTTCTTGGTTTTCTTGGTTGCTAGCAGTTTTTCAGCTTGTGCTTGAGTTGCGCTATAGTCAGTGTTACGACCAGCTTTATAATCGCGTGATTTAATACGACGATCTTCTTTTTCCGCTTGTTGTGGTGCTACGTTTTTGCTAGACTTGCGAGATTTTTTCTCTGCAGCTAGTTGGGCAAAGAATTCTTCTTCCTTACCAGGTTCAACGCCAGCTTTTTCTAGCATACGTAATTGCGCTTTCCCAAGTTTTAATTTAGCTGAGGCTTTATCTTGACCAGCTTTATCTTGAGAGCTTGCTGCTTGTTTATGAGAAGTTTTGTTTTTGCCTTTAGATTGGAGGTTTTGGGCACTAACAAGCTGACCATTTATCATTACCATGTCTTGGCTTTGCTCAAGATCAAGTTGCTCTTGTTCTTGGGCTTGTTCGTTTAACGCTTGTAACTTCTCATTTACTAGAGGTTTATCACGTCCTGGAATGTAAATAGGAATTGCGCGCGCAGGTTGGTTTGCTTTTGCTTGGTTGTCCTGTTTAGCTTGGGCGTGCACTGTGCTATTTGGATTTGAGCGTGAGCCTGAAGCGTTACCTGTGCGTTTTTTCTTCTTTTTTAGTGCCCAAGATAATTCATTTGCTTCGGCACGGGTTAATTTACGTTTTTGCATATTAATTGTCTAAATAACCTAAAGAGCGTAATGCACGGATATCATCAGACCAGCCTTTTTTCACTTTAACCCAAAGATTCATATTCACTGGGCGCTCTAAAACTTTAGCTAGGTCAATACGAGCTTCTGTACCTATACGCTTAATTTTTTCACCATTTTTACCGATAATAATGCGTTTTTGTCCATCACGATCAACGAGGATTACAGCGTCGATATTGATACCTCTTGGAGTCATGGTAAAACGCTCAATTTCTACGCTGGTAGAATAAGGTAACTCATCACCAAGAAGACGCATTAGTTTTTCACGAATGAATTCAGCAGCCATAAAACGACCACCTTTATCCGTAACTTGATCTTCATCATAGTGGAACTCACCTAGAGGTAAGTATTTACCTGTAAGTTCAACTAGTTTATCAAGGTTTACATTTTTTTCTGCTGAAATAGGAATCATATCCGTCCACGGATATTTTTCTGTCATTTCTTGCATGTAAGGTAAAAGTTTACCTTTATCGGCAATTTGATCTACTTTGTTTAATACCAGAATAACTGGAGATTTTTGTTGTTTTAATTTTGCTAGAACTAAATCATCTTCTTCAGTCCATTTAGTTCCTTCAACGACAAAGTAAAGCACATCTACGTTTGCAAGTACTGAACTTGCAGTACGGTTCATTACTTTGTTCATTTGCGTAGTTTCTTTTAAATGGATCCCAGGGCTATCAACAAAGATTAACTGACTGTTGTTTTCAGTCAAAATACCAAGGATACGATGACGAGTTGTCTGTGGTTTTGATGAAGTAATAGCAATCTTTTGCCCTAAAAGAGCATTCATTAGAGTTGATTTACCTACGTTAGGACGACCAACGATACCAATATAACCACAGCGAGTTGCTTGTTCTTGATTTGCTGTCATAGATATTTTACAAGGAAAAAGAGCCGCTATGACTAGCGGCAAGGGTTAGTTATGCTGGGAAGATTGCTAGCCATTAAATATGGGTAATTTTATTTAATTGTTCTTGGCTTAAAGCTTGAGATTCGCGGAGCTTGCGAATCATTAAACTAGCTGCTTCCTGTTCAGCTTTACGTTTATTTTTGCCTACTCCAGGGGTACGTAAGTTTAACTCTTCAATTACGCATTCAGAGTAGAAAGTTTGATTGTGTGATTTCCCCTCGGTACGGAGAAGATTGTAAGTTGGTTTGTTTTTAAAGAGTTCTTGGATAATCTCTTGTAGTAAAGTTTTTGGATCACGGTAACCACTTTTAAAAGCATCTTTTTGTTGTAAAAGATCAGCAAAGATTTCAAGCACTACTTTTTCAGTTACTTCAAAAGAACCTGAATCTAAGTAGATAGCTGCACAAATTGCTTCAACTGTGTCTTCTAAAATAGAATCACGTGAACGTCCATTGTTTTGAATTTCGCCTTTGGCAAGGCGAATGTAGTAACCAAGGTTTAAACGACGTGCGATACTACAAAGTGAACTACCACAAATAAGGGCAGAGCGCATTTTGGTAAGTGCGCCTTCATCCACATCTTTGATGGTGTTAAAGAGATATTTCCCTATAACAAAGTTAACAATGCTATCCCCAAGAAACTCATAACGTTCGTAGTTTTCGTTATTACAAAAGCTAGAGTGAGTTGTAGCTACACGAAGATGGTGAATATTATTAAATTTATATTGCAGTTTTTCTTCGAGCTGAGACAATTCGGTGTCTGCTACATTCTCTTGCGTTTGGTCATAGTGAGACATTAATTTCTCCTTTTTAAAGGAATTACTAAGGGGTCTTACACCAAGCTAACTATAGGTAAAAATTTCCACTTTTTGGCTGCGCTAGCTTGTGAGCTAGCAAGCAAAAAGTTTGAAGAAATGCTTACCTATAGAAACCTTTTTTGGTATAAGAGTACATGAATATCATTATACGGTTTTTTTCAGAAATTGCTTAAATTTTATTAGAATGAGCTCCTTATTGCGGGAGCTCTTCTGTTTTTGCAAAGTTTTGTTCACGCTCTAATTGGGCTAAATAATTAGCGCGAATTTGACGAATGGTAGCAGAGTTAATTTTGCCAGTAAAGACAAATGAAGCAGGACCTGTCATGAAAAGAGGTTCATCTTCTTTACCACTCCATTCAATGGTTAGATCGCCACCTTTGGTGTGCACTGTAATTG
Organism: Psittacicella hinzii; assembly: GCF_003585885.1. Lineage (GTDB taxonomy): Bacteria > Pseudomonadota > Gammaproteobacteria > Enterobacterales > Psittacicellaceae > Psittacicella. The sequence continues at coordinate 10,377 of NZ_NRHC01000076.1, forward strand.
GTTTACCTGGAGCGAGATTTCCTTGTAAAATCCCTACAGCAACCGCACCACAGCAACCTGAACCACAAGCTTGGGTTTCACCTGCGCCTCTTTCCCAAACACGAACATAAACTTCGGTTGGTGAAACTACTTGCATAAACGGCACATTAGTACGTTCAGGGAAGCGTTGGTGGTTTTCTACTAAAGGACCGATTCCGGTTACATCGGCAGTGTTGATGTTATCTACCGTAATAACACAGTGAGGATTCCCCATACTAACCACTCCACAAAGTTGTACTCCTTTGTCAGTTGGGATCATATAGTGATGTTCACGTCCTCTAGCTGTAAATGGGATTTTGTGTGGTTCCCAAATTGGCGCGCCCATGTTTACGCGTACTGTGCTACGATCAACGCTTAGGATCATACGACCATTGTTAGTAGTAACAATTACGTCGTTTTTATTAGTTAATCCTTGGGTAGTTACGTATAGAGCAAAGCAACGTGCTCCGTTACCACACTGATTTACTTCACTACCATCAGCATTAAAGATACGATAGTGGAAGTCTGTATCAGGATCATAAGGAGGCTCAATAAGTAACAATTGATCAAAGCCAATGCCACGATGGCGATCTGCCAGCGCACAGATGGTTTTTGGGTTGAGGTAAACTTTTTGGGTGAGAGATTCAATCACCATAAAGTCATTACCTAGAGCGTGCATTTTGGCAAAGTGCATAAAATTATTTCTTCCTGTATATAGTAATTTTAATCACTTATATTTTAGCAAATAGCGCAAAAAGTTAATAATTATTTTAAAAAGAAAGCTCTGGCGAACCAGAGCTTTAACTATGATTTATGATTGATAAACTTTTTCACGAATAACTCTTGCAGGGAAGAAGTAGTTAGTAAAGTCAAGAATGTTTGAATTGTACTCAATGCCTTTAATGTAAGCTTCTACTGCAATTTGTGCCATTAAAACGTGAGCTTGTAAATTGTTCGGGAATACGCTTTCTAAGTCGAACTCTAGGTTAAAGAACTCAACTTGATGCGGATCGTTGAACATTTGACGAATGTATAAGTAAGAAGTGATGTCTGTTTCTTGAGTAAACATTTGAATAAATTGTACAAAGTCACCAAATGTTTCTTGTTGTGCTGGTGTTAAGCTATCGTAATCAAGCTCAAGCGTCGCATAAGTATAAGACATGAAACTATAGAAGAATTCTGACATTAGGTGCAGAATTGACATAGGCTCACCTTTTTCTTCCGATTCAAGATCAAGGAAAGATTGTAAAAGGTTGTAAGCCTTGAAGTTTTCCCCACGCAGTTCAATGAATTCAACCATAGCTCTTCTTAAGCTTTGACACTGATCAAGGAACTCTTGGGTTAACCATGGCTCTAAATCGCCATTTTCTTCTTCCTCAGAAAGAACTTTTAAAGTGTCAATGAAGATAGGGAAACCATCTAGTTCGTTGTAGCATGCCCATGAGAAGATAGCACCTTCAACGTGGCACTCACATATTTTTGGATGGTCAAGTAAAGTAGCTTTGAACGACTTTCTAAATTGTCTTACTACTTCTTGTAGTTCTAAGAACTCACATGATAAAGTACTATCTGGTGCGTTACGAATGTCTTCTAAAGATTTAATAAGTAACGGAATGTATTCAATTTCTTGGTTAGATGAAAAGGTTTTTTCTGTAGGTACGATATCGTGGTAAGGAAGTTGCTCTTCTTCTGCTCCTTCATTAAGAAGCTCAGCAACTTCTTCTAGTTGCTCTTTAACGCCTGCTTCTAATTCCTCTAGAGTATGATTATGGTTTTTGTTATCACACATTATAGTTGCCTCTTATGAAGTTGTTCTCATGGGTAAAGGGATTATCTGCAACTGTTTGCAGATAATCCTAACTTATTTTTTACTTTATTATAACGTGAGACGATCTTTTTTATGTGCAAAATTGCTTAGAGATCAAATTGTGCGAGAGGTGTCAAATGATGATGAGGCGTTTTTCTTGTTCTGCTACACTAGCTTTTGCTAGTAAGAATTTAAAAAGAGACTTAATCAAGTTTTGGTTTATTGTCCTTAATAAGGGATTTGTACTTATTGTTTTCTGGGCTACAGTAAAAGCTATCAATTTTGTTAATAAGATTTGCAAAATCGAGATGCGCAACTTCTGAAAACTCTTCTGTTTCTAAACCTGTATTGAGAACTATTTTGTAGTTGTCAAAGTTATAAAACTTTTCAGTACTTGGAGAGGTTAAACTTTGGTAAATCGTTGTTGCCTTAGCAATTAGACAGATGTACTGGAAATCTCTATCTATATACTGCGTATTATTATTATTTGGATGCGCCATTGTAAAATGTTGATTTGGCGTAAGCATAATCAAGTTCTCAAGAAAGTCTGCAATGCTAGGGTAATCAGCTTGGGCAAAAATATGATGAACTTGAGTAGCCTTTACTAATTCTGATTTTTGCTTCACTTCAGGGTTGCTATCGTTATATTTAGCATTAAATTTACGCACTGCATTTTTTGCTTTGTTGATTGTATAGTCAGCTAGGGCCTTGATCTGTTGTTGAGATGTGGTTTGTTCGTGTTCAGCTCTAGTTATTGATTTACTTTTACCACTTAACTCATCTCTCCAGTTAAAACGATTGTACTGTAAGTCGCTTAACGTAATAGGGAGTTTGGATATGCGTCCTTTTTTGGTTCCAAGCTTTTGTAATTTGAAAGCTAATGGATTAATAACCTTGGTAAAAATTCTTCCGCACTCTGTTCTTTTATTTATATTTGTATTTTCAATAGTGAAAGCGACAAATTTATTTACAACTTCTTGGTAGGATTCCTTAGTTTGAACTTCAAAGAAATTATTAAATATAGGCATTAGTTCACTATCAGTTAGTACCTTACAAATATATTCATATAAGAAATTTAGAGCATTGGTTGGTCGTAAAGCGATTTTCTCGAGGATTTCTTGATTATTTATGGAGTAGAAGTATCGGTTATTTACTTTTCTAACATTGAGAACGTGACTATATCCTAGCAGTTTTATTGGCTGTCCAAAATATTTGTCATACTCATTCGTAGCTTTTAAGCTAGGATCTGGCTTAGAGAAAATGGAGATTACGTTTTCCCTTGCGTATTCACTATGCCAGATATCAGATACAGTAAATTCTTTGTTCGGAGAGTTCTCTAAGTATTCAACTATACAATCAGCAATGATTGAGACTACATCATACGTGCATTTTTGATCTATCCATCTAGCGTCTCTGGATTTTCTAATGTCAAAATCATACTGGTTAAAGAATTCTTGATATACATTCATATATTGCCTCCATTGCTGCTTTTGAAGTCTATACCAAATGTAAAAAGCAATATTTAACATTTGGTATAGGTTAAAAAAATTTAAGTTTAAAATTGCACTCGTAAGAGTTTACCCGATTAATGTAGTGCAGTTATTGGAAAGGTTAGCTAAAAATATGTATTTCCCTTATGCAAGGAAATGTTAAATAATTAGTGGATACTTATAAAAATTAATAAGAGTTTTAGCTTAGATTTGTGTATTAATACCGAACCAATAACAGCTAGTTTTATCGATGTTTAAGGAACGAGTTTGGAAGTTTCTCGCAATTTTGTAAAAGTGTCTAAACTCATCACTTTCAATATATTCCATTTGTGCTTGTGACAGTTTAATAGAACTATCTTTAGGAATGAGAATAGCAACTGAACCATTAACCACGTAACCCTTACCTTTTTGGATAATTCTTGGTTTATAGGTCATATTTGGGGTTAGGTAGACACTTGTATCGTTAAGATATTTTTTTACAGCAAGATCTTCTAGAGTAGCGACATCAATAAAGGAATCATAGTCTTCAATATCGATTAGATAATTATTACTCACGATATTTCTAGACTTTAATACTCGGATATTATGTTTGTCCGTCTTTACTAATGAAGAGTTACTATTGGTAATTTGTCTATCTCTAAATGGATCAAAAATATCAAATTGCATTTTTGCATACACTTGATCAAAGAATTGATCGCGGTAGATAATCCAGTAAGGTAATGTTTGATCAAAGATATAGCTACTTTTTTGTTTTATGCTAATGCCCAAAGAAGTAGATTCGACTTGGGTATACTCATTGTCTTTAGAAGAGTTTGAAGTAGAAGTGCTGATTACTAAGTTAATAGTTTCTACCAGTACCCCTTTAAAGCCATGTTCACCAAAATCAATAATGCTCTCAATGTTATATCCTTGTAAATACTTCCTAGTTTGGCTAAACTCTGGAGTATTTAAAATAGTTTTAGGCATAACTAGAGAGACATAGCTAGCATTTTTGATTGCTTTTTCTAGTATGAACTCTGCTAGGTTGGTAGATTCTTTATTAAAGTTATTTTCTAGTAAACTAGCGCGATATTGTCCATTAATCTTAGAAAAAGGAGGATTACCTATAATTAAATCAACCTTATCATGCTCAAACTGCATATAGTCTGCACAAACGAAGTTAACGGTAAAGTTACTTGGAATGTTTGTTTGATCATAAAGGAGCTGTAAGAGCTCGATAGTATCTGGATCTATATCTACCAGTGTAAGCTTTACTTGCTTTTTATCAGCGTACTTTTTAAAGATAAATGGTAAAAAGTTGCCAGAGCCAACAGATGGTTCAATAATCTCAAGCGTATCTTTAGAAAAGTTAGGCAAATGATTAAAGATTTGTTGCACTATATACTTATTCGTAAAGTAAGCAGAGTTTTGTTGGCGCTTAGCATTAGCGTATTCGATGATCTTAGCTAAGGTTGCTAAACTATATTTACCTTTGTTGGCTAGGATAAAGCTCTTTAACGCTTGAGTATTGTCCAGATGATTTTGCTCAATTAACTCCTTGATCTCTTTTAAAGTTAGATGAGGGTAAAGGAGTTGAGTTTTTATGTTATGAGCAATTTGTTGAAAGATAGTAGTGGGTACTGCTTCACCAATACTTTGTCTGATATTGAGCTCTTCTTTTTTCGAAACTTTCTGTTTTTGCTCTAAGCTCATGCTGTTTAAAGTAGAGAGATCATATTCTAACCACTTAAATGACTCCGGAATGGTCATTAACTTCATGAGTTCTCGAATAGAAAAGACACGGTTATCTACAGGGTGTAAGGTGTTTTGACTAGCCATTTGGTCGTTGCGTGTATGGATACATGGAGCAACTTTGTTATAGACTTGTCGTGTGTACTTGTCAGCATTCTTTGCTTGGTTGATAACAATTTTGCCGTCGATAATGCGATGTGGTTTTAAAGTATCATCTTCATTATCAAAAGCACTTTGTCCTTGAGCAAGGTTTTGAATCCAAGGGAGCATATGCTCTGGATAAGTTCTAAAACTATGGAAAAAGTCTTGAGGATCATACTCACCCCAGTTTAAACTTGGCATTTGCCCGATAACCTCAAAGAGAGTTTTTTCAGCGGTATAGTTTGGCATTAACTCTACCGGAGAAATATCGTCCGCAAGTTTTCTCTCAACGCCAATAACTAAAGTTCGAGGACGAGAAGAGTTAGAACCGTAGTTTTTAAAATTGATTACTTGATGGTGAATTAAGTACTTGCTACTTAATTCTCGAGTAATCATTTCGCCAATCGCAACCACATTCCCATAGTTATCGATACAACCTGTTTTCCAAAAAGCTGATACATTTTCAAAGATAAAAAAGCGCGGATTGATATCTTTGATGAGGTTAACGCTTTCACGGATTAAGCTGTTTCTTTCAATTTCGTTTTCGCTTTTTTTGTGGTTGGCAACGCTCATGCCTTGGCAAGGTGGAGTGGCAATTACGACATCAACTCTATCATTGCCAAGTTTATGCCAGTGAGCAATTTCATTATGAATTAGCTCTTTGGTGCTTTCTTGTTGAATATCACCAGAAATGTAGCCACTATCAAACTTACATTTTTGGTTTAGTTTCTGAATATTTAGCCTTCTTTCAATTAGCTCATTGGTTGCTATACATTCAAATCCTTCTAGCTTAAAGCCATAGCAACCTACACCAGCTGAAGAGAAGAGGGATATATATGTAGGTTTATCTTTGATCATTTGTTATTCTCATTTGCTATTGGCAATATACTTACATATTACAAAATATGAGGTTTATAGTTTTGGTTGAGGGTTATTAACCCCTCGTATGTATATAAACTGATTTTGTTTACCAATCTTAGTTGTGTTATATGAGTATTCTTGTTATATGAGTATTCTAGGGGGTATCTAACAGTTAGATACGATCATGGTTAACTTTAATTTATAGTTAACTCTAACTTACAGTTAATGTTTGTTCTTATTTTTTTTACAAGCTATTATAGCGTGATAAAAATTATTTTGTAGTAAGATTATTTTATAGTTTATAACCCCGCAAAGAGTTTTACTAATCTTTGATTTTTAAGGAGACCTAGCTAAGCTGAAGTAACTTATTTCAGCTTAGCTAACTCAATTAAATTTTGAGGATTTACTTTGAAAGATTTCAAATAGTTGATTAACTTATCCCCTCTTGATAGGTAAGATCCTCAAGCTTTGTAGCTTCTAAGACCAAGAATCTATCTTCAGGCTCCAATCTCTGATTTACTTGGTGAATTGCTCTTTGTTTTTGGTTACGGCTAATATGGCTTTGCCAATCATCAAAGAGAGTACCTTGGTATTTAGTTGAGTAAGGAACTAACCCCGTAACGCGAACGGTAATTGCCCTTACAGGTAACTTCCAAGAGTAGTGTTCGCGAAAGAGTTTAAGGGCAGTATTGTATAGATCTTCAATTACTAATGTCGGAAGATCTAGCTTGCATTGCCAACTAAAATCATTGAACTCTTTGTCACGTACGGAAATTTGCACAACGGTCGCAAAGAAGTTCTTTTGAAAAAGTACTTGAGAAACTTCTTCAGTGAGGTACTTAAGAGTATCGATAAAGTCCTGTTCTTGATGCGCGTCTTGGGTTAGAGTAGTCCCACGTCCAATTGATTTAATCGCTGGACGTTCATCTGAAGAGCGAACTTTTATATTATCGAGACCATTGGCTTCTAACCAGAGATTTAAACCATGGGAACCAAGATGTTGTTGGATATTTGCTCGTGAAGTACGGGCAAGGTCTCCGATAGTATGAATTCCCATTTTAGTAAGTTTAATTAGGGTTGAAGCACCTACACCAAATAAATCTTTGACAGGAAGATACCAAACCATTTCCCTGTAGTTATGCGGAGAGATGTAAGTAACAGCGTCTGGTTTTTTCATATCAGAGCCAAGTTTAGCAAATGTTTTGTTAAAAGATACTCCCACCGAAATAGTGATTCCGAGTTCTTTTTTGATTTGTTCTCTCACTTGATGAGCAATATCAAGTGGAGATTTATACAGGTGCATAACTTCGGTTACGTCCATCCATACTTCGTCAATACTAAAACTTTGCACCAGTGGCGTAAAACGACGGTAGATTTTATTAGCCATTGATGAGTAACGTTGATACAGAGAAAAGCTTGGTTTGATAATTATCGCTCCAGGGCATTTTTTTATAGCTGTAACTAAAGGTTCAGCTGTTTTTACGCCAAAGGCTTTTGCTTCGTAAGAAGCAGCAACAACTACTCCTTTACGTTTTTCTGGATCGCCGGCAATAATAACTGCATGTCCTTTTAAGAAAGGGTTTTCGGCAATTGTGATCGAGGCAAAGCAGTTGTTCATATCACAATGGAGAATAACCCTTTCATAGGTTGGTGTAAGCTCATCAATATTGATTTGCGCTAGAGTATCTACGTGCGAGTCCTTTAAGTAAAGTTGACGATTACTACCTAAGCTATTACGTAGCTGTTTAACCAGATGATGCATTTGCATTTGTTCTAAGAACTCCGGAACTGACATTAACGACAGAGCATAGAGCTCGCGTTGGTTGTAAGTTCCATTGGCTTTCATAGTAAAAGTTTCAAGTTCGGAGTTCTTGTTAAGTAAATGATCATCGGTAAAGTAAACTTGGTTTAGGAGGGCAATAATTTCCGCATGGAAATTATGCGCTTCTTTTTGCCATTGATAGTAGTAGCTTAGATATTGCTCTGGACTTAAAGTAAGTTTTTGTTCTGCTGGGTAATCACGGAAGAACAAATCATTCCCTTGGAGGTAAGCTTTTTCAAAACGCATTCCTGAAGCAACTTCATGCTCAACTTCTTCAAAGAGGTTATATACCAGACTACGACGTAATGGTGTAGCTACACTTTCAGGGATTGCAGGTAAGAAAAAGTTTGGTTTATCGCCTCGCCACTTCTCGCCGTTAAGAGGATTAGTGGTTGGTTGAACATAGATTTGATAGTTAATCTCTTTATTACCCGCAGAAATATTAGTCCCAGCAAAGTAATGCGCTTGGTAAGTAACAACTCCTAAACCACTTAAACGAGAAACTCGTTTAAGTAGACTTGGGAAATTGTAAATCTGCTGATAGTTAGCAAAGTTAGCGTAATTTTTCCCCAGATCTTGGTTTAGCTGTTGTTGATACTGTAGATCAGCTTGCTGATTAAAAGCAACAAGCAGTTGCGTTTGTTGTGCAAGTGAATTTTGCGCAAAACTAACTTGTTGACTTATAGCGAGATCCTGCCAAGCTATATTTGCCGTTGGCTCAAGGTGTAAATGGGCAACTTGTGTAAACTGACGGCGAATACCGTAACCTTGAGCGGTTACATAGGTAGTGTTTGCGCTAGTAACTGCGTTTGCAATTTCATGTGTGCTTTTATTTGTATCTGCATTTGCTCTTTCACGTGCTTTTACATTTGCATGAGCATTTGCACTTGCGCTTTCATTGACATGTACATTTACATTTCCTTGAACTTGAGAGCTATATAGCTGTTGTTGGTAGTAGTTAACTACCTGCGGACGCTCAACTACCCAGATTGGTGTACGCGTAACTTGCGTTGCAACTAAACCGTAGATTAAGTCTTGGCGATAGTCTGAACTGTCTAGGTTCGCAAGATTTACTATTTCCTGACTATTAAAGAGTTGGTTAGTAGCGTGTAAGCTAATGTACGCAACATTGTCACGGTTAGCTGTAGCAAATATCTCTTTAAACTTCGTCTTAGCTTGTTGACTATAACTTTGGGTAATGTTGTCAATGTTACCAAGATGTTGTTGTAGAACTTGGTGGTAACGCGAGTACTTGTCTGCAGGGTAAACTACTTGTTGAGTTAGGAAGTAGAAGTACAAGCGGTCGCTACGCAGAAGTTCTTTTGTTTCTACATTGAAACGATCAATTTGCATGTGCTCTGGATGATAGAGCCAATGTTTTTGATCGTAGAGTACTTTTCTGAAGTTGAGGTAGTAAGTAATAGCGTTGTTAGCTTGCGAAGCATTTGTAGCTTTGAGGCTAAGACGCTGTGCTTGTAACAGTCCCATAACTGTGTAGTTGGGATTGTAATAAGCACGACGTAAAGCGCTATCTTTACTTATTTGATCGGTGTCAAAGTTGTAACCGGTAAAATCAGAAAAGAGTTGACGGTAGAAAGTTTCATGAGCGTCTAAAACTAAGTTGTTAGTTTGCTTAACAGCTGTTGTTTGGCTAACAATGGTAGCTCTGTTAGTTGCTGTTGTTTGGTTAACTGAGGTAGTTTGACTAGCAGTTGCTGTTTGACTAACGGCTGTAGTTTTACTAACCTTAGTAAGGTTAACTTCCTTAGGAGCAGGTACTTCGCCTCTTTTGAACTGATCAATAAAAGCGTTACGTTTTCTCTTACGGTTTTGCTGGAAAGCAACGATAGTACGATCATCTTCCGTAATGTATCTTTGCTGAATAAAGAAGTCACGCCCACGTTGACGTCTACTTCTTTTAACAGCAAGTAAACGATCTTCACTTGGGAGAAAGTTCTTTTTCTCTTGAGTTGGATTAAGCTGTTCGTAAGCAATAGTTTGAAGAATAATCTCACGAACCTTATCTTGCTGTTGTCTGAGATAGCTGTTGTATTCTCTTTCCTCTTCTGGATTAAGATCAAGAATTGGAATTTGTAAGTTGCCAAAAGGATTTTTGAGAAGACGTTGGAGGTCATTTTCCTTGGCTATAGGTTTGAGAGCAAGATCTATCTCTTTGATACGTTCAATAACAGCAGGTTGCTGTTCTGCTTGTATTGTATTTGTTTGCGTACTCTGTACTTGGCTATGTATTTGAGAGTTTTCAGCTTGCGCTTTCAGTCCTTGAGTACTTGGAGCAAGGGGTTCAGCAAAGTCTTTATCTAGAGTTTGATGATAGAGTAGCTCTAAGTTTTGTTGATCTTTCTGTTTTTGTTGATCTTTCTGTTTTTGCTGATTTCGCTGATTTTGCTGTTTTTGCTGTTTTTGCAGACTTCGCTGTTTTTGTAGGTTTTGTTGATCTTGGTTAAGTTCATGAGTTAGTTTAGTTTCACGAGCTTTCGTAGCTTCATGGGCTAGGGTAGCTTCATGAGCAAAAGCAGTCTCATGACTAAACTCCGAGGCATTTACAAACACCATATCGTTGACGTAATCGTCGTCAGCATAATCGTCAGCAACATAATCATCAATAGCATAATCGTCATTAGTGTAATCAACAACTGAGTAGCTAGATGCTCCTTCCTCATCCTCGTCATTGTCGCCGACTAGGTCTTTATATTTTGATCCAGCTACCTTTGTCCTTGCGTAAGCAGCCTGCTGCTGAGCAAGATCTTGCTCTGCCTGTAAATTTTGGTAAGACCAAGGGGCATTATTACTTTGACTACTAAGGATTGGCAGATTTAACTGTTCAGCATTGAGTAGAGGATAAAACTCAACTGTTTGCTTACTAAGTTTATCTAGATCCTCAAGGTAGTTTAGTTCAGCAAGTTCAGCTTGACTTAAACGACTAGATTGATCTTCTGGAGTTAGTTTGAGTTTGCTAGAGCTAAGTCCTTGCGATAAGAGGTTATAGAGGTGTAAGTAGTTTACATATCCCGCTGCTTCAAGATTACCTTTACTAAGTTGGTGATAGCTTTGTGCTGTAAGTTCTCCATGTTGTAAAAGTTCTTGTGTGACAAATTTGTAATGAATTTGTTGTGCCCAAAAAACTTTACTTTGACTTTTATCAAACTTACGATTTAGTAAAAACTTCTCTGTTGGCAGTTGGTTGTCCTTAACTACCTTTTCAAGGTAGTTTTCAGGACTACCTAACCAAAAGAGGTAGTAAGGATCTTCAACTTTACGTAAATTAATAACTTGTGGGGTTGCTTGACGTTCTCCTATTTGAGTTAAAACTCGAGTAGGAGATACTTTACGCCAAGTATCAGTAGCAACCTGTAAGTTACTTAAGTAATCTCTAAATTGATATAAGTTTGAGTAAAAGCTATAGCTATTATGGATCTCATAGCTTGGATAAGCTGTGAGCTGGTAATTAACAAACAGACTATGATGTTGAAAGTGAGAGCTTAAAGGACTCTTTTCTTGGTTAGCTAGTTCAGCTCTTACCTCGCGGAGATAAGCAAGGAGAAGATGATAAGCTTTTTCATAATCACCGAGGCGAATAAGAGGAGCTATTTGCTCGCTATAGTTTTTACTGTAAACGATGTCTTGATTGGCAAAGGAGAACTTGTCTACTTGCTGTAAGAGTTCATTGCTGTATCTACGGCTGGTATCACCTAGTAAGGTTTGCGCAACTTGCTCTTGTTTACTTGAGTTACCAGAGTTACTTGTGTTTTTTAAGCGAGAGGCAACAAGTAAACTGTTGTTTAAACGTTGGAATTCTTCGTCAGTAAGTTCGAGTTTACTTTGCTCGGGAGACAGAATTTTATTATTGTTAATGGTAAAAATCTGCGGGATTTCAAGACCTTGTTCGGTATCTAGAGGAACAAAGTTATTACTGTTTCTCTCGTGTAAAGCTCTAGATCTTGGGATACCTATAACATTAGCCGAGCTATTGGAATCTTCTTGCTGTAAGAGATCGTTCTTACCTTGCTCTTTCTCTTTTTTCTGTTTAAGTTCTTTGAGTTCTTGCAGAACTTGGTTAAGGGCAGAGTTATCTTGCTTGATATCTAAAGCTTGGGCATGTTCTGGAGTAAGAATTAAGCGACGTAGATATTCAGGATCATCAAATTGCACAAAAGGATCAAGAACAGGATCCGGGTGCCCATCTAACTCTGGCACACTTGGAGAAACTAGTTCTTGAGCAATGAGATACCATTTTTGTTCTAAAGGTAAATCAGGCTTAGTAATCTCACCCATTAATGGGTGCAAGATCGCGAGTTCAAAGAGATCTTCAATTACCGGATTATCTACTTGTTCTTGGCTGTGTTTTACTGCAACTTCAAGTTGGGTCTTACCCTTTTGTAAAAGGGAAACTTGGTAATGTAAGTTAGCAAGATCTTTTTGGGCTAGAGATAGGTTCGCTGATTTCAGCGTAAGCTCTTGTTGGATAGCTTGTTGTTGGTTTACAAGTTGTCTAAATCTTTGTTGCTGCTGGCGATTTTGCTGAACTTGCTGACCTTGTGCGTTTGTTCTACTTGGCTGTGTTTGTTGTGCAGTTTGTTGTACGTTCTGTTGTAGAGCTTGTAACTGTTGTTGAGTTTGCCACTGTATTTGCTCTAAATAAGCAATTCTTTGGTGCAGGATAACAATTTGCTCTTGCTTTTGGTAAGCTTGCCAATTGAGGCGAGCAAGAACTTGCTGACAACGTTGCAGTTGTTGGTTTAGAGCTTGCACTTTTAATAAAAGGAGATCTTGCAAAGCAAAGATACGACGGAGTACAAGTTCTGTTTGTCCATGTGCTCCTAAAGAGGTAATTACCGGAGTAAAAGCTTTAAGAGCAATAATACGTTTACAAGTAAAATCTATTTGCTCGTTAAAGTACTGCTTAATTTGTTTAAAGCGTTTTGCTTTTAAAGAGTCTGGGAACTTAACAAAATCAAGGTGATAAGTTAAATAGCGTTTGATTTTTGGGTAAGCTGCTTGGATAGCTTGGATATCTAACTTAAACTCGGCAATGTATTGCTCAACTAGTTTTTGGGCATTAAGGTCAATGGCTGCTTCACGACTAGCTGGTGGTTTTGCAGGACCAACAAAAGCAGTTTTGTGATAAGCAAGTAAGTAAAGGTTTACCTCTTGTTGCGTGTACTCAAGTAAAGTACGCATTTGTAAGCTACTAATTTGCTGTTGTGTCCAGTTAAGCGCTTGAAGAATTTCCTTGCGCTTTACTTTGTAGTCTTGCAGGAATTTAAGTTGATAGTGAAATTGGCTGAGAAGATCAGACCAAGTCTGGCGATGTAGGGATATGTGCAGTTGTTTAACTGCTTCTTGGGCTATAAGAGCAGAAGCCTTTTTACTAAACTCTTTGAGTTGCGTGTGATTGTAAAAAGGTGTTCTTTTATCTTGTGTTTGAGTTTGAGCTTGATCTTTGGATTGATCGTTAGTTTTATTTGCAGTTTTATTTGCAGTTGGATTTTGATTTAAGGGGCTTTCTTTTTTGCTCATATGACAGTCCTCAAATTCGAGTTGGGTTCGTTAAAAAATTAGTGTTCTTCCGTTAGATTTTTTGCTTTCAATTGTAAATTTAGTTTTATAAACTATCGTTCGTTAAGGAATAAAGTGTGGCTATCTTACAGGCGGAGAGCAAAGCCCCTAATAAAATAATCTTCCAAATTGTTAGTAATTTCGTATTTAATATTGAAGTTTCGTCGATATTTGTAGACATTTATAGTTGTTTATAGATATTTAGTTCTGGAGTTAGTTACTGGTTCGTCTTAACAACTGGAAAGAAATTTTACTTTTGAATTTTTGGAAATATAGATAGCCAGTATCATTATTATATATTAATTTTTGCCTGTAAATTTTAGGTACTGCTTAAATATTTGCCTAATTTAGAGTTGTTATTTGATAAATAAGGTTAAATAATATATTTAGGTACCGGTGTCTAATTTTTGGTTTGCAGTGGTCTGTAATAGCTCTAGCTCATTAGCTAGTAACTAGTTGGTAGTACAAGGTTGAATAAGGTAGGTCTGGCAAGCTTGAGTAAGTAGTTCGGGCAAGGTTAGGTAGGTTAAGGTCTAGCAAGAGGCGTAAAAAGCCAAATAAAAAGAAGAGCTATGGGGGTCTCCATAGCTCTTCTAAAATACAGAAATGAAAGAATTTAAACCTTTGACTATTTAGGTTTATTTATTTGTGCTTATTAAGCATGTAGTCATTTAACGAAGGAACGTTATCACGGTTAAACTGTTTTAGTTTATACGTGAATAAAGTATAACAACGTCCATCGATTTCTAAGCTTTTTTCCTTGCCGTTTTTATCGATAGCCCCAGGTACTTCTACCTTTCTCAGTTGGTTACAATCAAGATAACTTGAGTGATCAATTGGTTCATAAGGTAGGTGTAATGGGTTTAGATCGAGCACGAGTAAATTTACCATTCCAGTGTTTTTCTCATTTGGAATGGCATTGCTATTTTCAGATACAGTTACTGGTTTAAAGCCCATGTATTTAACTGTATCTACGGCAATACGATATTGATCTTTTAATTCACCAAGAGAGTTGGAGTTCTCTGGGGTGTATGGATACTTAGCAATGTATGGTGCTAAAGCAGCAAATTTATCAATGTCGTCAATACGCATTAATAGATTAGTTAGTCCGTTAATGGCATATTGATCGCTATTAGCGATTACCTCATTGATATCTAAGAATAACGGCTCTAAACTTCCAGAAACATAAGTGTAGAAATCAGAGTATTGGTACTCTAGAGTATAGGTTGCTGCGTTAGTAAAAAAGTCTGGATCTTTTTTCTTATTGTTAGCTAAAGTGTTGCTCATTTTAGCTAAGCCATTTTGCACCTTGCTAATATTTGCATTTAGAGCAGTAAGATCAACTGTTTTTAAATCAGAACCTTTAACTTGAGCTTGTAACTCTTTTAAAGTTTGATTTAAGCTACGAACAGTTGGTAATAAACTGTTTACTGTGTCAAAAATCTGTACAGGTGAGTTAATAGCTAAATTAGTACTATAGCTATTATCTGCCACTTCAAAAACTGGTTTTTGGTTTTCCACCACAAAAGCAAGAGGGAAATCTAGTTTGGCGATAAAGTCTTGTCCTTGTTGGTTTAATTTAGTTTTGAAGTTATTTAAGATTTGTTTTGTTTCAGCTTGCGCTTTGCTTGTATCTAGAGCTTTAAATTCAGCTAAATATTTGTTAAAAGTAACTAAGTCTTGTAGTAAGTAAATATAGTTTTGTAACAGACGTAGATCTTCTAATTGATTTTTATCGGTTATATTAAGAGGTTGGTTTAAAACTTCTAAGCTACCTGTGAATTTTACACGGTTCACCACCTTAATTGGTGGATCTTCTTCAAAGAAGTTGTTATTAGTAAAGTAGTTGTACCCTAAAAAACCTATTGCGCCACCAAGGCAAAAGATCAAAAATCTGATCATTCCTCTTTTGAATTTGCTTTCGCCTTGTTTGTTGTTTTCGGTTGTCATTGAAATTATTAGCTCTGGATTCTTTGTTAAATACGATGATTATTTTGTTTTAGATGAGTTGGAAGCTGGTTTTGCAAGTTGGCAAGTTGGCAAGTTTACAAGTTTACAAGTTATCAAATTGGCAAGCTCACTAGTTGACAAGATAAATCAGGGCTTTATCTACAGCTTGGGCTGTAACTTGTCGTTGCTATTCCTATTTGCAACTTGTGCTGTAACTTGTATTGCAATTTTTAGTTGTAGTTTGTTCTGCAACTTGTAACTGCAATATGTATTTGCAAACTATCAGCTCATCTTTATAAGAGAAGTCTAGCTAACTATGAAGAATTCTAAATTCTAGTGGTAGTTACCTAGTTTAATCTAACAGCAAAAGTTTAACCTGCATTGGTTTTTAACTAGTTTTGTTTTTGCTTTTGGTCTTGCAATTTATCTATGCAACTTGCTTTTTTAACCTGTCTATGCAATTTATCTCTGAAACTAGTTTAAATTTGCGTTAGTTTTGTTTCATAAGCAGTTAAATTACTTCTCTGGCGTATATAGTTTTTTATATGAAAGATGGTGCAATATTTGCTTTTACTTATATTACCATTTTATCCTTACAGTTGTGTAGGAAATATTTAATCTAACTTCTATTAAGTTAGTAAAAGTTAGTAAATTTTATAAATGGTGGTAAGTTTTACAAAAATTTATCAGATAGTTAGAGGAGTGCAAGCTTAAGATCAAGAAAAAGGCATTATTTCATTGTGTGATCTTAGCATGCACTTCTGGCTGTCCTCTTAACTTTAGTTTGGGTTCAAATTTAGGTTCAAAGACTTACTTTGAATTCTTACATCTTTCAGGCTACAAAGGATTTTGTTTTAGCTAGCGCAAGCTAGCTTTAATTGAAAGCCTTGTTAGTTTTTATACATTCCTTAGGTTTTTTAAGTATAACTTACTTTTGGATTATTTAAGGTAATGATAAAGTTAAAATCTCTCCATTTATACTAGTAGTATCTAGGAGAAATATTTGCTTGTAATTTTAACAAATTTAAGGCTTTTAGTAAATGCAAAGCAAGAGTTTATCAAGTAAAAAGATGTTTTATTCTGTGAACATGAGATAAGTTTACCGCTTGTTGGTGAGTTGTTGACTAGCTTGTTAGTAGAATCTATATAGAAGCTATTACCAACCTATGCAGAAGCTATTGCCAACCTATACCTGTATGGTAATTATTAAGGGGTTAAACTTATTTGCGACAAGCTGTGCTTAGGCTTGTTACCAAGTTTAACTTGGTTTTGTTGTTAAGCTCAGCTTGGGCTTGTTACTAAGTTTTACTTGTTTGCCATCTAAGCTTTTGTAAAGCTTAGAGGCAAAGCTTGCTTTACATTGTACTTTTGTTTATTGATCTTGTTTCAGCTTAGTTTTACTCTTAAAGCTAAGATTTTGTTGTCTGGCTTGTTATAAAAAATTTGCTTTAGATTGAGCTAGAAAGCAAGAAAGATTAAAAACTACTCGCATATTTTGACAAGTAAATTTCTCTAAAGTTTTATCAATGACAAAATATGATGTGAAAGTGTGTTAGTGACGGTCTATCACTCCTCGATCTTGAACATAAATAGGGTACCAGCTGAGCCATCAAGTAGTTGCTGTTGCATTTCTTCAACATGTTCTACTGGAATAGCAAACTCGGTAGTTACTTCTTCCATAAACTCTTGGAATTCAATATTGGCGTCAAATTTACTGAGAAGATTTTGCACTAAGTTCAATTGCTCGTAAGAGCAGGTTACAAAGTAGAACTCACGTTCAAGTTCAGTATTAGTTTGTGCCATCTTTAAAGCTTGTTGGACACCATTGCCGTAAGCTTTACACAGACCACCTGTACCAAGGAGAATACCACCAAAGTAACGTACAGTAGCTGCTACAATAAAACCAATTTGCGAGTTAATCAGTGAGTTAAGCATTGGACGCCCAGCAGTGCCTGATGGTTCTCCGTCATCACTCGAAAAGTAGTTAAACTCGTCATTTGGTAAACCGGCTACGGTTGCCCAGCAAACGTGTACAGCCTTAGGGTGTTCACGTTTGAGCTCTTGAATAAAAGCTCTTGCTTCTTCAAGGTTGCCCACGCGAGCAAGGTAAGTTATAAACTTACTCTTCTTTATTTCTTCTTCAAAAATCACAGGTGCGGCTAAGACTTTATATTCCATTTAAATACTCCTTTTAACCAACTTGACTATTATAGCCTAAAGACTTCAAAATTAACACGAATAAAAGTTTGCTCAACCTCTAGAAAAAATATATAAAGACGCTATAATTAGAACACGAAAAGAAGAAATATTTGCGCAAATATTTTTTACCAATAAAAATGGTTGATTAAGCTAAAAAGCTTTGAGCTGTCCCCCCAAATGCTAGACAAAAAAGAAACGAACATTTGGAGTGTCAGGCATTTCAACTTAGCTTGCTAAGTTGCCAACTGGTCAACTTTCAAGTTGTAAACTTGCAACTTGTTAACTTCCAAACTTTGCACACTTTTCAAACTTCTGAAATAGCAAACTCTTTTTAATTGGTCACCAGTAGCATTTTTTACTTATTTTACTGTGATCTAGAGTTTAATGTGTTAAAGTGGATAGAAAAAGATTTAGAAAAAGCTACTGTTTGAGTTACTGGTATAAAGTAAAAGAGAGCTCTTAAACAGGATTAATTTTTCCTCAGAATAAAAACGTATGATTCAAAATAAAACTTCTTTAATTAAAGTTTCAGGCTTAATCTTGGCTTTAGGATTAAGTGGGGTAACTTTTGCAGATGATTTTGCGGGTATTAATGGTGCTAATGTAGTAACTATTGACCAAGGTCGTAGCCAAGCTAGTAAAATTGCCATTGGCAACTTTACTTATGGTGCAGGCGTTAACCTTAAAGAGAAATTAGAAACTATTATCGGCAACGATTTAAAAAATACAGGGATCTTTGCCCCAATTTACGCAAACCAGTTCCCTCAAAGTTTAAGTACACAGCTAAATCCAAACCTTTGGTTCAGAGCAGGGGTTTTCTATTTAGTAACCGGTCAAGTTACAGCGGTAAGTACTAATACCGTACGTTTAGATTACAATCTATACGATATGTCTGGTGCTGTATGTCCAGTAGGGCAAGCATGTATTAGTCGTAGTGTAACTTTAAACACGAGTGCAGAGCGTGATTTAGCGCACACTGCTGCTAATGATGTTTACCAAGCTATCTTAAAACAACCTGGTGATTTCTTAACCAAAATCGCGTTTGTGCAACAACCTATTACAGGAGTGAACCAATATAATCTGTATATTGCCGATTATGATGGTGCTAATGCAAAACGCGTATATACTTCAGATCGTCCAATTCTTTCTCCTGATTGGTCAGCTGATAACCAATATCTTGCTTTTGTAAACTACTCGGTGTTTAACTCTCGTATCCTGCAATACAATGTAAAAACAGGTGCAGTTTCAACTTTAGTTAACCGTCCTGGTAACAGTTCAAGTCCGGCATATAGTCCAGATGGGCAATACCTAGTTTACACTAATGGGGTAAATGGTTCGTCTGATCTTTACTTACGTAACTTAGGTAACGGGAGAGAAAGTAACTTAACTAATGGTAATGGTCGTAGTGCTGAACCATCATGGTACGGCAATAGCGTGATCTTTACTTCAGATCGTGCGGGTACTGCTGCAATTTACCAACTAGATCCAGCAAATGGTAGCGCTGTACGTATTTCTCGTACTACAGGACAAACTACTGACGCCCAAATTAGTTACAATACCCAAACTATGGTAATGATTAATCGTGACCGTTTAACTACGCAAAATTTAAAAACTAACGCGATTAACCAAATTACCAATACCTTCTTAGATGAAAGCCCAAGCTTGTCTCCAAATGGACGTATGGTTATTTACTCTTCAACGCAAGGAAATAACAAAATCTTAAATTTAGTGTCAATTGACGGTTTTTATCAAGTAAAACTTCCAGTACTGTCAGGATCAATTAGCTACCCAGCATGGTCAAAACAAGTACAAGGAAACTCTGTTCCAACAGCTAATTAGAGGAATTTATGAATAAAAAATTATTATCTCGTTTAGGTTTAGCAGTTTTAGCATCTGTAGCTTTAGCAGCTTGTTCAACAAGTGGTCCTGAAGTTGCTGATTCAAGCTTTACTAATACTTCTTTAAGTACAACTGACGCTAATGCAAAAATCTACAATGGCTACAGCCAAAATGATTTACAAAACCAATACCGTACAGTTTACTTCGCATTTGATAGCTACCAAGTAACTCCAGAAGCACAACAAATTATCCGTGCTCATGCAGAGTTCATTAAAGCTACAGGTGCTAAAGTATTATTAGAAGGTTACACTGATGAGCGTGGTACTCCAGAGTACAACATCGCTTTAGGTGCTGAGCGTGCTAAAGCAGTAGCTACTTTATTAGTACAATACGGTGTTAACCCAAATAACATCCGTCAATTAAGCTACGGTGAAGAGCGTCCAGCTGTGTTAGGTCACACAGAAGCTGCTTACTCTAAAAACCGTCGTGTAGAGTTTAACTACAACTTCTAATTGATTTAGAAATAGTAAGAGAGGTCTGTCCTATTAGGGCAGACCTCTCTAGTTATGTAAGATTGACTAAACTAACCTAAGTTACCTAGTTC